>CANQER010000032.1 GCA_947595415.1 uncultured Bacilli bacterium | reverse complement strand
GTCAGAAAAAAGTGATATTATTTCTGTTACCAGTATAAAAGAAATATAGAAAAGTTACACATTGACTATCGCCAGGTTTTGACAAGGTGTACATAAAAAATTTATAAACTACTTATACAATATTAAAACAAGAACAAATGTTTGCTATAATATATAACAGAGGAGGTAGTTTATGAATCAAGATAAAATCCACTTAGTAAACAAAATATTTAGTAACGAGGCTATAAGAACTATTTGGGATATGGAAGAAGAAAAATATTTTATAAGTGTTATTGATATTGTTAGTGTTATTTCAGAAAGCAAAGATGGAAGAAAATATTGGAATAAACTAAAACAACGTCTTAAAGATGAAGGAAATGAATTGGTGACGAATTGTCACCAGTTGAAACTTAAAGCTGTAGTTGTTAATAATAATGCATTAAACTATGAATATATTGATGAAAAAGAAATTGAAATGAAATAAAGTCAATTATTTCAAAAATAAATCAAGGATTAGAAAATTGTGAATTTATATTATTATTTTTATCTAAAAATTCTGTAGGATCAAATTGGGTAACGAAAGAATGGGAACCAATATTGTGGGATGAAATTAATTCTAATAAAATAAAAATAATTCCAATAAAACTTGAAGACTGTGATATTCCTAAGATATTACAAACAAAAAAATATATTGATTTTAGTATTGATTATAATATTGGAATAAGACAACTTATTGATACAATAATAAAATATGAACAAAAAATGGAATAATTTATGTATTGACTAACTCCAAGACTAAATAATATTTTAAACTTATAATATAAAAAATAAAAGGAAAAACCATATAAATGTGATATAATTTTAATAGGTGATAATATGAAAAATATTTTAACAGGTCTAAGACCAACTGGAAAACTACACTTAGGTCATTACTTTGGAGCCCTACAAAATTGGGTAAAGCTCCAAGATGAATACAATTGTTACTTTGAAATAGCTGATATTCAAGCTTTAACAGACAACTTTGAAAATCCTAAAAAAGTAAGAGACAACATAAAAGAAGTAGCGCTAGATCTATTAGCTGTAGGAATTGATCCTAATAAGGCTAATATATTTATCCAATCTATGATTCCAGAAATAGCTGAACTTACAGTAATTTACTCAAATTTAGTAACAATATCTAGATTATATAGGAATCCCACTATTAAAACAGAAATAGGTCAAAAAGAACATTTATTTGGCAAAAATGGGGAAAGTTTAACCTATGGATTTTTAGGTTATCCTGTAAGTCAAGCTGCTGACATAACAGCTTTTAAAGGTGATTTAGTACCAGTTGGAGATGATCAACTACCACTTATCGAACAATGTCGTGAAATAGTAAGAAAGTTTAATCATATCTATGGTGAAACCTTAAAAGAACCAGAACATCTACTTACTGACACACCACGTATAAAAGGATTAGATGGATCAGAAAAAATGGGAAAAAGTTTGGGAAATGGGATAAATATCTCAGATAGTGAAGAAGAAGTAGCTAAAAAAATAATGAATGCAGTAACTGATCCTGATAAAATAAAAAAAGACGATAAAGCTAATCCTGATGTATGTATGGTATATTATTATCATAAACTTATTAAAAATGACAACATAAATACTGTAAAGTGTGAATGTGAAAAAGGTATGAGAGGTTGTGTCGACTGTAAAAAAGAATTAATTAATAAAATGAATGAATACTTAAAACCTTTTAGAGAAAGAAGAGCTTATTATGAAAACAATCCTGATTTAATAGATGAAGTATTAAAAAAAGGAACTAGTAATGCCCAAAAAGTAGCTAAAGAGGTAATAAAAGAAATAAAACATAGTATGATGATAGATTATTTTGATAAGTAATTTACTAAAAGAAGAACGATTTTTATCACGCAATGATATTTATAATAATAAAATCGACTACGATAAGTACAGTGACGTTATAAAAAAACATAATGAAGAATATATAAGTAAAATGCTTATTAAATATGAAAGTTATTTTGATAATTTATACAAAGGTATTGATGATAATGTTAAGTTAGATTTAGAACAAAGAAGAGCTATCTTAACAGATGAAGATTATAATATGATAATAGCTGGAGCTGGTAGTGGTAAAACTACGACTATGGCTGGCAAGGTTAAATTCTTAGTTGATATTAAAGGGGTAGATCCAAATAAAATAATTTTAATATCTTATACTAACAAAGCTACAGAAGAATTAAAACAAAGAATTAATAAGGATTTTAATATTCCAGCTAGAATATTAACCTTCCATAAATTTGGTTTAGATATTTTAAAACAGTGTGGTCAAAATTGTAAAATTTTATCTGATTCTTATCCTGTTTTGAATAAGTATTTTGAAAATGTTTTGTGTAAAGATAATGAAAAGTTAAAAAAATTTTTAATTTTTTTTATCGATTATTTTGACTTAGATAGTTTTATGTTTAAGTTTAAAAGTATTGATAGTTATGATAAACATATTAAAAAAAATAGGTTTGTTAGCTTAAAAACTAAGTTAAAAGACTACAATGATTCTGAGATAAAAAAGAGAATGGTTGAATGTAAAAGTATTTCAAATGAACATCTAGATTGTATAGAAGAAGTAATGGTAGCTAATTTTTTATATATGAATAGTATTTCATATGTTCACTTGAAGCCTACTAATTTTATTTACAAAAACAGAAGATATATTCCTTCTTTTACAATCTATCAAGATGATACTGTTATATATCTAGATTTATGTGATAGTAATAAATATGTCAAAAAGATGGATAAATTTCATAGGAAACATAAGAATAAATATATTAGAATTTATAAAAATTATGATGTTTTAAGTTGTTTAGAGGAGGAACTCATAAAATACAATATCACTTTTAAGAAGAGGTCTACTAAGGAATTATATGATAAGTTAGTTGATACTGGTAAAGATGGCTACTATAAACGTTTTTTAGATTTTTGTAGGGAGTTTATTGGTAGTTTTAAGATCAATGGTAATGAAGATATTAGTTCATTATATAGGGAAAATTTGGATGAGAGAAGTAAATTTTTTTTGGACTTTATAGAGGATGTGTATAGTTATTATCAAGGTTATTTAAAAGATCATAATTTGCTTGATTTTGAAGATATGATAAACTGTTCATATAATCAATTATGTTTACTTGAAAAGGAAAACAAACGTCTAGATTATGAATATATTATAATAGATGAATACCAAGATATTTCAAGACAAAGGTTTAATTTAGCTAAAAAAGTATCTATGTTGTGTCAAGCTAAGCTAACTGTGGTAGGTGATGATTGGCAAGCTATTTTCGCATTTGCTGGTAGTGATGTAAGTCTTTTTACTGATTTTGTAAAAAACATGGGTTATGCTAGTATAATGCATATTACCAATACTTATAGAAATAGTAAACAACTGATTGATATAGCTGGTAAGTTTGTAATGGAAAATGATTTTCAGATTAAAAAA
Organism: uncultured Bacilli bacterium; assembly: GCA_947595415.1. Taxonomy (GTDB): domain Bacteria; phylum Bacillota_I; class Bacilli_A; order RF39; family UBA660; genus CANQER01. Next base: position 6,760 of record CANQER010000032.1, on the reverse strand, counting down.
AGCCTAAACTCTAATAAAAGTATTTTAAAACCTGTTAGGATATATATGGAGGAAGATGGAGTTGATAAGGCTGTTGATTATTGTTTGAAAGAAATAGTAAGAGATTATCCTAATAAAAGTGTTTTAATTATAGGTAGATATAGTTTTGATAAAAGATTGATATTGGGTAAATTGTTTTATGAGGAAAATGACAAAATAAAAAGTGTTAATTATGATGCCGATATTACCTTTTTAACTGCTCATTTGTCTAAAGGTTTAGGGTTTGACAATGTGATTATTATCAATTTGAATGATGATATATATGGATTTCCTTCACAAATTGAGGATGATCCTATTATGAATATGGTTAAAATCGATGATCAAAGCTATGAATATTCAGAAGAAAGAAGATTGTTTTATGTGGCTTTAACGCGTACTAAAAATTGTGTTTATTTAATAAGTAATAAATCTAATCCTTCTAAATTTGTTTTGGAAATAGCTAATTATAAGGGTGTGTTAAAATTAAACTATAAGAAGAAAACTTTGTGTCCTAGATGTGGAAATAGTTTGAAAAAAAGAGATTTTATCTATTATTGCGATAATAAAGAATGTGGATTTAAAACTAATAACTTAACTTATTGTAAGGATATTGTTGTTTGTCCTAAGTGTTTAAAAGGTGATTTGATAGTTAAAAAAAGTAAAAACAAATATTTTATGGGCTGTACTAATTATCAAAATGGCTGTGATTATATAAGGAAGTTATAGTTGTTTGAAAGATAAAATTTTGTTATAATGATATTAGGTGATAATATGAATAACGATTTAAAGATTATCAAGAAAAAATATGGGGAAAACATGAGTAATTTGTGTCGTCGTTTATTTCCTATTATTTTAGAAAAAGATGGTGTTTTATCGAGTTTATTATTACAACATTTTGATCCTAATCATGAATTGTATGAGGATTTAGAAAAGTATGATTTAATTGGTAATTTTAAGAAATATATATATAGTTTAGTGGATGTGGAAGATGGATTAAAGGTTAAAACCAATAAAACTCCAGCTATGCTTTTAGATGAGGCTGGTTATAATCTTTATGAATGTAAGACTGAAAAAGATGTTTTGAGTTTTAAGAAGTATTATGCTCATAATGAAGAGCTTTGTACGTTTTATGAAAATAGACTTGGTAAATGGCGTATTTTCTTTGCTGTTAAAAAAGATGTTGATAAAATTAAAAGAGAAGATTTTCCTAAACCAGAAAGACAAGATTTGTATGGAACTTCAGTAATAAGTATTCAATTTGAACAAGATGGAACTAATCTTTTGTCGATTAAAAATAGATACAATCATAGGGTAAATAATCCAGATGCTACTTTCTCTAATAATTTGGATAATATAATTGAAGGTTTAACTTCTAGTTTTGAAAGGGAATATGGATTAGTTCAAATGAATAGACCTCACAATTTTGAAATTCCTGGTTATTTCCAAGCTCGTGATGGGAAATATTACAAGTACAATTATGAAATAAATAATCGTTATTATTGTACTGATAATGTCATCATTGATGATTTTGAACCAATTAAATTTGATAAGGAAAAATTTTTAGTTATTGATTATTTTGTTTTGGATTTAGTTAATAAAAGACTCCTTTTATACGATAGTAGTATAAATGATAGTTTAATTAATACTATAGTTAATATTGATAGAATTACTATTAAAAATGTAGAAGGGGGAAGAAAGATTGATTTAGCGATCAAAAATGGGGGTAAAGTAAGGATTTTAATTGATAAAAATAATAATATTGTGAAGATGTTTAGTGAAGATATTAAGGAATTAGGAAATAATTTTTTATGTTACAATAAAGGTATGAATTATGTATATTTACCTAAGGTTAAAAAAATAGACAATCGTGTTTTTATGAATAATGATTGTCTTGAGGATATTAATTTCCCTTTAGTTGAGGAGATTGGGGATGATTTCTTTATAACGAATAACTCAGTTAAAAAAATTAACTTACCTAAGGTTAAAAAAATAGGTGATTGGTTTTTTGATAACAATAATAAATTAAAATCTATTGATTTACCTTCAGTAGAAGTCGTGGGTTATTCTTTTTTGGGAAATAACAGTTCTGTTCAAGAAGTTAATATGCCAAAGTTAAAAAGTAGAGGAGAGTTTTTCTTTCATCGAAATGAAAAATATAAAGATGAACTAACGAAAGAAGAGTTGGGAAATAGTAGTATTAATAATGAGGAATCAATAATTTTAGAAGAGGGTAGACAAAGATGATGAAACTGATTGTGTGTGAGATAGATAATGATATTTATACGTTAAAGGATGGTTTGGGAAATATATATAAACGTCATATGGAATTTTTAGATCTACCTAATCCTATTTTGACTGGCGATGTTGTTTTTGCTAATAAAAAATTGTTAGATGAAGATTACTTACCTTTATTTTTTGGACCAATTGATGGTAAGTATGGACGAAGAATTAAATCTGAAGATGATCCTGATTTATTGATTCTATTAAGTAAGGGTAAAAATGTTTATTTAAAAAGGTATTATGGCTAGTGTATTTTACACATTTGTGTCAAATATCTAATTTTGTCGAAAAAAAAAGGTTGTTTTCCTTTAAAAATTATAAGTATATGTGATATATTAGTATTGTATTAATGATAAGAGGGATTTTATGACAACAGAAACTATAAGTACGAGGTTAGTTGTAGTAATGATGTCAGTAATATTCCTAATAGGAAATATGGCATTTAATTTTAAAGCTGTAGATATTATTTACATTATATTTATAATTTTTTGTATAAGTAAATATATCTATAATTTAAAGTAAAAACAATCTAAATTAGATAATCTAAATTAGGTTGTTTTTATTTAAGGGAGGTAAGTTATGTTAGTTGATACTCATTGTCATTTAGATGAATATGATAATTTAGATGAAGTAATAAAAAATATGGACAATAATATAATGATAGTAAGTGGGGTATCTGATAAGAGTAATAAAGAAGCAATCAGATTATGTAATAAATATAGTAATATATATGCTACTTTGGGATTTGAGGCAGATAAGTGGAATGAATTTACAGATGATAGTTATAATTTGATAAAAAGTAATTTGGATAATCCTAAGGTTGTTGGAGTAGGGGAAATAGGACTTGATTATCATTGGGATAAAAATTGTGATGAACAAAAGAAATTGTTTATAAAACTTATTAATTTGGCTAGGGTTTATAATAAAACTATTGTTATTCATAGTAGGGATGCAATTAGTGATACTTATGATATATTAGAAAAACATGCTAAGGGGTTAAAGATAGTTTTACATTGTTATAATTCTAGTTTAGAGATGGCTAATAAGTTTATAAAACTTGGTTGTATGTTTGGAATAGGTGGAGTTGTTACTTTTAAAAATGCACGAAAACTAGTTTCAGTTGTTTCCTCTATTGATCTTAAACATCTAGTTTTAGAAACAGATAGTCCTTATTTAACTCCTGAACCATATCGTGGTAAAAAAAATGAGCCTTGTAATGTAAGATTAGTTGCTTTAAAAATAGCTGAAATTAAAGGAATATCTTTAGAAAAAGTTATAAATGAAACAACTTTGAATGCATGTCGTCAATTTGACTTAAAGCTAAATTTATGATAGAATTTAGATGGTTGACCAAATTTGAGGTGAAAAAATGAATATATATTTACTACAGGTATTGAGTAAATGGTTGAGTATATTTGTAGTATCTTTGATGTCGTTGTTTGGGCTTGTTAATACTAATGAGTATCAAACTCAAGCGTCTAATAATAATTTTACGAAAAATATTAATTTTGTTAGTAAAGTTATTGATTATGATACTATTAAAAAATACAACAGTAAAAAACCAATTGGCAACGAAAAGGTATTGGTTAAAGGTGTAGATGGAATTATCTATGTCGATACTGATAGTAATGATGAAGTTTTAGTTAAAAAAGTTAAAAATGAGGTTGTTGAAATTGGGACTGGACCTAGTGGTTCATTTGTTGGTAAAGTAACAGGTTATGGACCAGATTGTTATGGTTGTAGTAAGACTGGTACTGTTAGTTGCCACACTAAGAATGGGGGAAAACATAGTCTTATTAAAGATGGTGTATATTATAAAGATAGTGAGTATGGTAAGGTTCGTATCTTAGCTGCTTCTAGAACTGCTTTTCCTTGTGGGACAGTTATAAGTTTAGTCAAGGGAAAAACTAAGGTTACAGGTGTTGTTTTGGATAGTGGTGCTAGTATGAATAATGCTTGGGCTAATGGAGAAGTTTGGATAGATCTTGCTTATAAATCACAAAGTGATGCTAGAAAAAATGGTATTATGAGTGGTAAAAATATAAATGTTAATGTTGAAAGATGGGGATGGTAACCTATCTTTTGTGTTTTTGGTGATAATATGGATTTTAAGTTTAAAAAGCGTTATGGACAAAATTTTTTGAAGGATGATAAGGTAATTGATGATATAGTTGATTCTGCTTTGATTGATAAGGATACTTTGGTTATTGAAGTTGGACCTGGTAGTGGTATTCTTACTAAAAAACTTTGTTTGAAAGCTGGATATGTTAGATGTTTTGAAATTGATAGTTCATTAAAACCTATTTTAGATAGCAATTTAAAGGGTATTGATAATGTTTTAGTTACCTATGAAGATTTTTTGAATTATGATTTAAGTAAGATCGATATTAGTGGTTTTAGTAAGGTTTATTTGGTTTCTAATTTACCTTATTATATTACTACGCCTATTGTTATGAAGGTTTTACAAGCTAGTTTTATTGATAAGTTAGTTATTATGATTCAAAAGGAAGTAGCAGATAGGTTTATGGCTAAGCCTAAAAGTAGAAGCTATGGATCTTTGACTGTTTTTTTAAGTTATTATTTTGATATTAGTAAAGTAAGGGAAGTTAATCGTAATTTGTTTTATCCTGTTCCTAATGTTGATAGTATGGTAATTAAATTAGAAAGAAAGAAAAATCTTTTGTATTTAAAGGATAAGGATTTGTTTTTTAAATTAGTAAGAGATTGTTTTACTCATAAGAGGAAAAATTTGAAAAATAATTTGAAAGAATATGATTTAGACAGGATAGAAAGCCTTTTAAATGAAAGGGGTTATAGTCTATCTAATAGGGCTGAAGAGTTACCTTTAGATGTGTTTGTATTTCTGACAAATTCGTTAAAAAATTAATAAAGGTATTGCAAAACTTTTCAAAATATGATATTATTAATATGTGATACAGTGAATGATCATACTCATTTATGAGTTAAGTTCATTGTACCACTCCCCAGTTTATTTATCGTTTATCGATTTTTTATACAAACACTTAGGTGTTTTTTTATTTAAACTATACATGAATATATATTCATATGATATTTTTTTCAATATATTGATAAGTAATTGTCAAATTTGTAAAATTGCGTTATAATTAAAAGGAGAGGAATATATTTTATGAGAAGGATGGGATATAATGAATGAAAAAAATAAAATTTTCTTGATATTAGGAATTTTGGTGGCATTAATTGCTATATTTGTGGTATTTTACATAATTGATATAAAGAAGGGTAATAAACTGGTTGATGAAATAAATACTAAGATGGCAGCTAGTGAACCTAGTTTAATTTATATAAGTAGTACGACTTGTCAAAATTGTGTTGAGTTTGAACCTACTTTCACAACAACTAATTATTCATATGGAATTGAATATGTAGATGTAGTTACTGATGATATTAGAAAGTCTACATTGAATAAAATTTTGGATAAGTTAGGAATTACTAATTTAGGTACTCCTTATTTAGCTGTTGTAGGAAATAATAAAGTTATTTCTACTCATGAAGGACAAATGACAGAAGATGAGTTGGTTAGTTTTTATAAGGAAAGCAAGTTGATTTCTAAGGATTATAAGGTTACTTTTAAGGATATCAATTATAATGAATATAGTAATCTTATTAAAAGTAAGTCACGTTCTATTATTGTTATAGGTCAAACTGGTTGTCCAGCTTGTCAAGCAGCTGTTCCTGATTTAGCTAGTATATCTAAGGAATATAATGTTGAGATTAATTATTTGAATTTGACTAATTTAGGTGATGATGAAGAGGCTTTCTTTAATTCATTGGATGTATTTTCTAATGGTCTTGCGACTCCATTTACCATTATTGTTGAAAAGGGTAAGGTTATAGATTCTAAAGAGGGTTATATTGGTAAAGATGATTTTGTGACAATGTTTAAAGATAATGGATTAATTAAATAGGTGATTTTATGAATAGTACTGTTTATGCGATGGTTAGTAGTTTTAAGAAAAGATATCCTAAGACTATTTCGTGGCGTATTAAAGCTCATTGTAGGATTGTTGATATTCATTTGAATCCAGGAGAGGTTGTTAAGTATGCTTTTACTGCTCAAAAGAATGATAATCCTATTGATATTATTACTACTTTTGTGGTAGTTCTTACTAATAAACGTTTGATTTTAGCTCAAAAAAGGCTTTTGTTTGGATATTTCTTTTATGCTATTACTCCTGATATGTTTAATGATTTGAGGATTAATATGGGTATTATATGGGGTAAGATTTATATAGATACTGTTAAAGAAGTGGTATATTTATCTAATATTCAAAAAGAGGCTTTACCTGAGATTGAGACACAAATTAGTGAGTATATGATGAATGAAAAAAGGAAATATGGGCTTTCAGATAAGGGAAAAGAGGTTGTTTAATAGACAATCTTTTTTTTATGTAAAGTTATAAATTACATCTTGAATAAATAT
>CANQER010000031.1 GCA_947595415.1 uncultured Bacilli bacterium | reverse complement strand
AATTTACTTTTAATAGCTTCATCTTATTCAAATCCAATTAATCGTTTAGTAGCAAGTCATTTTAACAACACATATGTTGTAGATTTTAGACATTATGAAGATTTTAATATTGAATCATATGTGGAATCACATGATATTGATAAAATATTAGTTTTAGCTTCAACTGACATTTTAATAGATGAAGATTTTAATATAGGGGAGGGGTAATAATGCTTTTTAGTAGTTTAACATTTTTATTTATCTTTTTACCTATTTTATTAATAATATATTATATATCAAAAGAAAAATATCGTAATATTATATTATTTATTTTTTCACTTATATTTTATGCTTGGGGAGAACCAAAATATATATTTTTAATGCTATTATCCATAATAATAAATTATTTTTTAGCAATTTTAATTGATAGATATAAAAATAATCAAAAAATTTTAATGATTTTAGCAGTTATATTTAATGTTTCATTATTATTTATATTTAAATATCTCAATTTCTTTATAATAAATATAAATGATTTATTTAATATAAATTTAAGTTTATTAGATGTTATTTTACCAATTGGAATTAGTTTTTATACTTTTCAAATATTATCTTATGTTATAGATGTTTATAGGGGAAAGGTAGCTGTTCAAAAGAATATAATAACACTTGGTACATATGTTGCTTTATTTCCTCAACTAATAGCAGGACCTATCGTAAGATATAGTACTATAGAAGATGAATTAAGTCATAGGAAAGTTACTTATGATAAATTTGTAGCTGGAGTTAAAAGATTTATAATTGGTTTATCTAAAAAAATAATATTAGCTAATAATGTAGCAATAATAGCAGATACTATTTTTAATAGTTCATCTGTTGTAGAGTATAATTTTTTATTAATTATATTTGCGACCTTATCATATACTCTTCAAATATATTTTGATTTTAGTGGTTACTCTGATATGGCAATTGGTTTAGGAAAAATGTTTGGATTTGAATTTTTAGAAAATTTTAATTATCCATATATTTCAAAAAGTATAACAGAGTTTTGGAGAAGATGGCACATATCATTATCTACTTGGTTTAGAGATTACATATATATTCCTCTAGGTGGAAATAGATGTTCAAAATTAAGATGGGTATTTAATACATTTATAGTATGGGCTCTTACAGGATTGTGGCATGGAGATAGTTGGAATTTTATAATTTGGGGTATTTATTTCTTTATAATATTAATGATAGAAAAATTATTCCTACATAAAATTTTAGATAAACTTCCTAAAATAATTAGTTGGATTTATTCATTTATATTAATTAATTTTGGATGGCTTATCTTTAGAGTGGAAAATATAAGTACATTATTTGCATTAATTAAAAATATTTTTACTCTCAATAAAGGAAATATTTATTTAGATATAGCCCATAATTATTATTTAATACATTATTTACCATTTGTATTATTAGCTTTAATATTTAGTTTTCCAATAATTAAGTATCTAAATAATAAAATTAATAATAGTATTTTTAAAAATATTGTTTCAAATATATTTTTAGTTATGTGTTTTATACTTTGTATTATATTTTTAATAAATAATAGTTATAATCCATTTATATATTTTAGATTTTGATATATAATTTGGAAAAGTAATCTGTAATTGCAAGTAATATATCTAAAATTAAAAGTTAATATGTATAATTTATAAGATAAACGTGATATAATTTAATTAGAAAAGAGGTCATTATGAAATCAAAAGTATATTTTAGTAAAACAATCACCCCAGAAAAAGTAATAGAAATGTACAAAGTATTAGAAAAACCCCTACAAGGTAATATCGCTATAAAAGTGCACTCTGGGGAAGCAGGTAACCAAAACTACCTTCGTCCAGAATTTTTAAAACCCATGATAGAATACCTAAATGGAACAGTAGTAGAAGCTAACACTGCTTATGAAGGAATGCGAAACGAAACAAAAAAACATAAACAACTACTAAAAGATCATAAATGGGATATCTTTAAAGTAGATATTTTAGATGAAGAAGGACAAATAAAACTAGACATCCCAAATGGAAAAGTAATCAAAGAAAACTATGTTGGTAAAAACATAAAAAACTACGATTCAGTTTTAGTATTATCTCATTTTAAAGGTCATCCTATGGGAGGATATGGTGGTGCAATCAAACAACTATCTATAGGATTTGCATCCTCATTTGGTAAAAAATATATCCATGGAGTAGGTAATATCGATAACTTTTGGACAGCTGATCATGATAAATTTCTAGAAGCTATGGCAGATGCTGCATCATCTGTAATGGATATGTTTAAAGACAAAATCTTATATATAAACATAATGTGTAATATGTCAGTTGATTGTGACTGCTGTGAAGTAGCTAAAGACCCTTGTATGAAAGATATAGGAATACTTTCATCAACAGATCCTGTAGCTTTAGATCAAGCTTGTATCGACCTAGTTTATAACTCAAACGATCCTGGTAAAGCTGATTTGATTGAACGTATTGAATCAAGAAATGGAATCCATACAATAGAAGCTTTATATAACCTAGGTTATGGAAATAGAGAATACGAATTAATCGAAATATAATATTAAAAAAAATTATCAAAAACGATAATTTTTTTTAACCAAACTTTTAAAATTAAGAATTAACCAAACGATATAAATTAATAGAAGGCCTATTAAACAACCTAAACTCAACATCTTCAGTCCCTAAACCACCAGAAATATAAAAATCAGTATCATTGATTTTATAATAAGGTTTATAATATTTTTTAGCATTCTCTTTTCTAATAAGTCCCCCTATAAAAGGAATCACAACCTGTCCATTATGAGAATGTCCAGCTAATATAAGATCATAATTATCAACATTTAAACTATCCACAAAATCAGGTTCATGAATAAGTAAAATACTAAATTTAGGCTTTTTATCTAAATCGCCATTAAACGAATCTAAATAATCATTAAAACTTTCAACCTTTTTTTTAATATCTAACTTAGATGATGATATCCCACTTATAACAATAGGTTCTAATCCATCTTTATAAATAACATCATAACTATCATCAAGTAGGATGAAATCAGTTTTATCAACAATTTTATTAAACTCACTTCTATTATCGTTATCTCCTGTAATAATATATTTACCAATACTAGTTTTAATACTATTAAAAGCTTTAGAAATAACATTAATTGTGTTACTATCAAGAGAAGTATTCTTATCAATTAAATCTCCTGTATAAACTAAAATATCAGGTTTTAACTTATTTATTTCGTTTACTAAATTATTTAACTCATCTTTAGTAAAACTAGCTTTATAATGAAGATCTGAAACATGAACAATTTTAAGACCATAATAACTATTTGGTAAATCACTATTAACCAGTTTATATTCTTTTACATTAAGTCCTTTAGTAGCTATAAAATGACTATACAAAATAGTAGATACTACTAAAACAATAAATGTTAGAATAAAAAATATTACTTTTTTCATATAAACTCCTTAACCAAATATCAAAAGTATAAACTCTAATGAAATAGCTAGACCATTATGAAACATATGAATTAAAATAGGAACAAAAACATTATCTGATTTAGTTAAAATATAAGCAAATATAAAACCTGGAGCACTATAAGGGATTAAATATAATAAATCAAGTGGAGTTTGAAGAGAAGTTAAAACATGCATACTTCCAAAAAGTAAACCTGAAAATAGAATAAAAATAATATTGTTTTTAAAAATACATCTTACCCCTTGTCTAAAAATTAATTCCTCAAATAAAGGAGCTAAGAATACCCCTGTTATATATATATAAATAGGATTTAATTTGAAAGCATCCATAATAATCTCTTCATTATTAGCTATATCTCCTCCATTTATAATAGAAATTATTCCATTACTTATAAACATTATCCCTAGTATTAAAAACCAATATTTAAAATACTTATTAAAATATTCTACATTGTTTTGTTTGAAATCTTTTAGTTTTTCTTTTAAAATATCCTTAAAAATAAATATTAAAATCATTAGTAAAACTAATTCTACACTAAAAGATATAATTACTCTAACAGTATTTGATAGACTTGTAATATCGATATTAAACAAACCAAAAACATAAGTTAAAATATAAGATTGAAATAAATACACCATAAAAATTAAGATACTTATAATACCTTTTAATTTACTATTCATATTATCACCTATTAATATTATATACCAATTTTTTAAATTACAAAAGAAATAGTTAAAAAAAGTTTTAAAATTTAGAAAATTATGATATAATGTATAAAGACATGAAGAGTGGGCAACCCCACTCTTTACTATTGGAGGTAATATGGAAGAGGATATTAGAAAACTTATTAATGATGTAATTGTTGAAAATGGTTATATCTTAGATGATGTTATTTATGAAAAAGAAGGTAATATTTATTTTTTAAGAGTAATCTTAGATAAACAAGGTTACGTTAATATTGAGGATTGTGTTAAGGTAAGTAAACTTATAAATCCTATTTTAGATGAAGCAGATTTAATTAAAGATAGTTATATATTAGATGTTGAATCAAAAGAGAAAGGAAGTGTTAGTAATGGATAGTAAAGCTTTTAAAAAAGCAGTTGATTTACTAGTTAAAGAAAAGGGGATTAGTGAAGATACTATTTATGATGCTATGGAATTAGCTTTAACTTCTGCTTATAAGAAAAATTATAATTCTTTATCTAATGTTAAGGTTAATATTAATCGTGCTACTGGTGATATTAAAGTAAATTCTTTTAAAACTGTAATTGATCCTAATGCAATGGAAGAAGTTGTCGTAGATGAAACATTTGATGGTGAAGAAATAAAAGAGTGGATGCCAGTTAATTTTGATCCTCGTATTCATTTAACTTTAGAGGAAGCTAGAAAAATAGTACCTAATATTGAACTTGGAGAAACTATTGAGGAAGAAGTAACTCCTAAAGATTTTGGTCGTGTAGCTGCTGCGACAGCTAAACAAGTTGTTATTCAAAAGATAAGGGAAGCTGAACGTAATGTTATAATTAATGAGTATAGTGATAAACAAGATGAACTAGTATCTGGAATTGTAGCTATGGAAGATCAACGTAACTACTATATCGATTTAGGAAAAACACAAGGTATTTTACCTAAAAGTGAGATTATTGGATCTGAAGAGATAAAGATGGGTTCTAATATCAAGGTATATATTAGTAAAGTAGAAAACAGTAGTAAGGGTCCTGTTATATTGCTTTCAAGGAGTCATTATGGTTTTGTAAAAAGGTTGTTTGAACTTGAAATACCAGAAATTAATGAAGGAATTATATATATTTATAGTGTGGCTAGAGATGCTGGTAATAGAACTAAAATAGCTTTGTATTCTGAAAATCCTCGTGTTGATGCTATTGGATCTTGTATTGGGGAAAAAGGAAGTAGGATTGCTAATATTATAAAAGAGTTAAATGGTGAAAAAATAGATTTAATTTTATATGATAAAGATCCAAGTAAGTTTATTGAAAATGCTTTAAGTCCAGCTAAAAATTTAAAAGTTTTTATAATTGATGAGAAAAAACAAGAAGCTATGGTTATTGTAGATGATGACAATTTATCACTTGCGATAGGTAAGAAGGGTTTAAATGTACGCCTAGCTTCACGTTTAACTCATTATAAAATTGATGTTAAAACTCTTAACCAAGCAAAAGAGGAAGGAATTAATATTTTAGAATGATTAAAAAAATTCCTATGCGTACTTGTGTTGTAACTAAAGAAAAATTTCCTAAAAGAGAACTAGTACGTGTGGTTAGAACTAATGAAGGTAAGGTTATGGTAGATTTAACAGGTAAAGCTAATGGACATGGAGCTTATTTAAAAAAGGATATTTCAGTTATAAATAAAGCTAAAAGTAGTAAAATATTGAATCAAAAACTAGAAGTAAATGTGCCAGATGAAATATATGATGAATTAATAGAGATGGTAAAGTAGGTGGATGATGGAAAGAATTTCATGGGATGATTATTTTATGGAAATGGCTCATTTAGCTAGTAAAAGATCTACTTGTATAAGAAGACAAGTTGGAGCTGTTATTGTTAAAGATAATTATGTTATCGCAACTGGTTATAATGGAGCTAGTAGAGGAGCTAAACATTGTGATGTAACTGGTTGTTTAAGAGAAGAGTTAAAAATACCTAGTGGTCAACGTCATGAAATATGTAGAGCTGTTCATGCTGAACAAAATGCTATAATTCAGGCTAGTATTCATGGGGTTAGTACTGAGGGAGCTAAAATATATGTGACTGTTACACCATGTTTTATATGTGGTAAGATGCTTGTTAATGCAGGGATTAAAGAGGTTATTATAAATGGTGATTATCCAGATGATATGACTTTGGATTTGTTTAAAGAGGTTGGTGTTAAAATAAGAAAAATTTAGGAGGCGATAATATGATGAGTGTTAGTGAATACGCAATAGATACTAATAAAACTATAGAAGAGATTTTAAGAAAGTGTCAAGAGTTAGGAATTGATGCTAATAGTGAAGATGATATGTTAGATGAGGAAGCGATAATTGAACTTGATAATTCAATTGCTAACGATGATGAGTTTTATGATGAAGTGGCTATATCATTAGTAGGGGACAAGGAAGAACCTTCTAAGGCTAAAGTTAAGAAAAAAAGCGAAGTTAGTAAAGTTGATAAAAGTAAAAAAGAATTTCTTCACAAGAAAAAAGAAATGTATAAAAAAAAGGAGAAGTTAATATCTAATACTCCTAATAGTGATGATGTTGTTTTATATAAGGAAAATATGAGTGTTAGTGAACTTGCTAAGGCTTTGAATGTAAGTGGTAGTGAACTTATTAAAAAACTTTTTAATTTAGGTACAATTGCTAATTTGAATGCTTCTCTTACTTATGAGTTAGCTGAACTTTTAGTGGTTGATTACAATAAGGAATTAAAAAGAGAAGAAAATTTTGATGTTACTAATTTTGAACAATTTGAAATTATTGATAAGGAAGAAGATTTAGTTTCAAGACCACCAGTAGTAACTATTATGGGTCATGTTGATCATGGGAAAACTACTTTACTAGATACTATTAGAAAGACTAATGTGGTGGATTTAGAAGCTGGAGGTATTACGCAAGCTATAAGTGCTTATCAAGTTAAACACAACGATAAATTGATAACTTTTATTGATACACCTGGTCATGCAGCTTTTACTGAAATGCGTGCTAGGGGGGCTAGTATTACTGACATTGTAATTATTATTGTGGCTGCTGATGATGGAATTATGCCTCAAACTAAGGAAGCAATTGATCATGCTAAGGCAGCTGGAGTACCTATTATTGTAGCGATCAATAAAATTGATAAACCTGATGCTAATCCTGATCGTGTTTTGACTGAACTTACTGAGTATGGACTTACACCAGATATTTGGGGAGGAGATACTTTAGTAAATAAAATTTCTGCTAAGGATGGAACTGGTATTGATGAGTTGCTTGAAAATATTTTACTTATTGCTGATATGAATAATTATAAAGCTAATCCTAATCGTTATGCAGTTGGAACTGTTGTTGAGTCACGTTTAGATAAACATCAAGGACCAATTGTAACGTTGCTTATTCAAAATGGAACTCTACGTATTGGTGATCCTATTGTAGTGGGATATACTTATGGTAAGGTTAGAACTCTTAAAAATGATAAAGGAGAAGATATTACTTATGCTCTACCTAGTTTACCTGTTGAAATAACTGGTTTAAATGATACACCTATAGCTGGGGATAAGTTTATGGCTTTTGAAACTGAAAAACAAGCTCGTATGGTTGGTGAACAAAGAAAAGTCAATGCTAAAATAAACAGTAATAAAAATGTATCAAGTGTTAGTTTAGATGATTTGTTTGCGAAAATAAAACAAGGAGTTAAAGAGATAAATGTTATTTTAAAAGCCGATGTTAATGGTAGTAGTGAAGCTGTTAAAAATTCTTTAGAAAAACTAGATGTTGAAGGAGTTAAGGTAAAGGTTATTAGAAGTAGTGTAGGGGCTATTACAGAAAGTGATGTTGTTTTAGCTAAGGCTTCTAATGCTATTATTATAGGATTTAATGTAAGACCTAGTAATGATATTAGGGATTATGCGAAAGAAAATAATGTTGAAATAAGACTTTATGATATTATTTATAAAGTAGTAGAGGAAATGGAAGCTGCGATGAAGGGGTTACTTGATCCAATTTATGAGGAAAAAGTACTTGGTAGTGCTACTGTAAGACAACTGTTTAAGTTTTCTAAGGTTGGTGTAATCGCAGGAAGTTATGTTAATGATGGGGTTATAAAAAATGCAGCTAAGGCTCGTGTTATTAGAGATGGTGTTACTTTATATGATGGTAATATTGGTTCTGTTCAAAGAGAAAAAGATGCTGTTAAAGAGGTTAAAAAGGGCTTAGAATGTGGTATTACAATTGAGAATTTTAATGACATAAAAGTTGGAGATATTATTGAAGCTTATGAAATGGTAGAGATAAAAAGGTGATAATATGAGTATTAAAACTGAACGTATTGCTAGTATGTTGGCTAAAGAGATAAGTTATATTTTGAATACTGAAATACAAGATAATGATATTAAATTTGTAACTATTACTGATTGTAAGGTTACGACAGATCTTTCTTTTGCGAAGGTTTATTATACTGTTTTAGATGATAGTAAGAAGGATACTACTTATAAGGCTTTGAAGGATGCTAGTAAGTATATTAGATCAAAACTTTTTGATAGGGTTGATATAAGACATATTCCAGTTTTAACTTTTGTTTATGATGAATCAATTGAAAATGCGAATAAAATTGAAAAAATTATTGAGGATTTTCACAAGGATGATAAAAAGGAATAAAATCTATTTTTAGACCTTTTTTTGTGTTATAATATGGTTGGACGTGATTATATGTATAATGTAGAGATTGATAAATTTGAAGGACCATTAGATTTATTACTTCATTTGATTAAACAATCTGATATTGATATTTTTGATATAAGTATTGAGGTAATTACTAAACAGTATTTGGATTATATTGAGTCAATGGAGAGGTTAAATCTTAATATTGCTAGTGAATATTTAGTAATGGCAGCTGAGTTAATTGAGATGAAATCTAGAACTTTACTTCCTAACAATAATGAGGATGAGGAAAGTGATTATGAAGAAGATCCAAGGGAAAGGTTAATAAATCGTTTACTTGAGTATAAACAGTATAAGGAAATTACTAAAGATTTTAAGGATTTAGAATTGTCACGTCATCTTATATATACTAAACAACCTACGATTACTAGTGATTTTATGGATGATAAAAAAGAGGTTTTGCTAGATGATTTAGTAGCTGCTTTAAATAATTTTTTAGCTCATAAAGAGTTTTTGAAACCTTTAAATACGAAAATTACCCAAAAGGAGTATTCTGTTAGTAAACGAAGTAGGGAAATAATGGATGTTTTAAGGGTTAAAAAAGAAATGGACTTTTTTGATTTGTTTGATGTATACTCTAAGGATTATGTAGTTGTTAGTTTTTTATCAATTTTGAATTTGTTTAAGAGTAGACAAATTGATATTAAACAGGATAATAATTTTGATAGGATTTTACTTATTGCTAGTTAGAGGTGATTTATGAATAAACAGGCTATTTTAGAGGGACTTTTGTTTGTTAGTGGTGATGAGGGATTAAGTATACCTAAAATAAAGGAAATTTTAGAGGTTGATAATAAGGAGTTAGAAAAAATTCTTTTGGATTTAAAGGAAGAGTATAGTAAAGATAGTAGGGGAATTAAGTTAGAGGTTTTAGGGACTAATTTAAAACTTACAACTAAAAAAGAACATAAAGATTATTACCAAAAGGTTTTTGAGGACAATAATAATTTTTATAGTCAATCTGTTTTGGAAACTTTGGCGATAATTGCTTATAATGCTCCTATAACTAGGGTTCAAATAGATGAGATAAGAGGGGTTAATAGTAGTTATATTATAAGAAAACTTTTGAGTAGGGAAATGATTAAGGATGTTGGGAAATCTGATTTACCAGGTAGACCTACTTTATATGATGTTACTTTAAAGTTTTTGGATTATTTTGGGTTATCTAGTAAGGATGATTTACCTAAGTTGGAAATAAAAGAGGAAGTAGATGAGGATGTTGAGTTATATACTTCTAAGTATGAAGATGAGTAATTTTAAAGGTTTGTTTTTATAAATTAGAGATATTTTCTCTTTTTTTTAATTTTGATTTACTAAAACTATTATTGTATGGTATAATTAAATAGAAGTTGCTCGTATGGTGGAATTGGTAGACGCGGTAGACTCAAAATCTATTTTTCTGTGAAGAAAGTTTCGGTTCAAGTCCGAATACGAGCACCAAATGAATATTACTCTTTTGAGTTTGATTGATGACTTTTTATAAGTCTTTTTTATTTTATTGACAAAGCATATATTATGTTATAGAATATAGTACGTTGTTTGGGGGTTATACTATGGGAGTTAATTTTAATTATTTAGATGATAATCCATTGTTTAAACAAAGGTTAAAACTTTATAAAAGTGTTGATGGAAATATTACTTTTAATGATCAATCTAATGAGTATTTGTATCTTTTTAATAAAAATTTGGATGTTATTGATTCTATATTGGAGTTACAAAAAAGGAAAAGATCAAAAAATCGAACTTTTGAGTTTTTGTTAAATGGGATTATTGTTGAATATAAAAAGATTGTTGAGCTTGCTTCTAAGTTGGTTATTAAATTAGGTTTACCTAATAATGAGATAAGTTATTCAAGGGTTATATCTCGACTTAT
>CANQER010000030.1 GCA_947595415.1 uncultured Bacilli bacterium | reverse complement strand
CAAAAACTGATAAGGTTAGAATTATTGGACCTAATACTGATATTACTTTTTCGATTAAGGGGATGAATATTATTCCTTGTACAGGAAAATCTAATATTCCTGATGGGGAAATATATACTGCTCCTATAAAAGATAGTGTTGAAGGGGTAATTACTTATAATACTCCTTGTCCTTATCAAGGTAATGTTTTTACTAATGTTAGTTTAACTTTTAAAAATGGTCAAATTGTTAAGTGTAGTTGTAATGAGGATAATGAATTACTTGAAAAAATATTTGATACAGATCCTGGGGCTAGATATATTGGAGAATTTTCTTTGGGATTAAATCCTAAGATTTTAAATCCTATGGGGGATATTTTGTTTGATGAGAAAATTATTGGAAGTATTCATTTTACGCCAGGTCGTGCTTATAGGGATGCTTTTAATGGTAATGTATCAGCTATTCATTGGGATATGGTTTTAGTTCAACGTAAAGATTATGGTGGGGGAGAAATTTATTTTGATGATGTTTTAATAAGAAAGGATGGATTATTTGTTTTAGATAGTCTTAAACATTTAAACTATGATTTAAAATAATAATACTTAGAAAACTTCTTCATATACTTAAATAGGTGATTATATGAGGAAGTTTTTTGAAATAGTGGGACTAGTAGCTTTGGTATGTGTTAGTTTTATTTATACTGAAAAGACAGTTAGTGTTGTTTATGATATGGATGATATAATGGTTAAAATAAAGGAAGAAGCTAGTAAATACAAGATAGATGCGATAGATGCTAAAGTGGTTAATAATACGATTGTTCCTGGTTTAAATGGTAAAATGGTTGATGAAAATAAAAGTTATTATAAGATGAAGAAGTATGGAAGTTATAATCCTAATTTACTTGTTTATAAAAAAATATTACCTAAGGTTAGTATTAAAAATAATTATGATAATTATGTTATAGGGGGAAATCCTAGTAAAAAAATGGTTAGTTTAGTTTTTACTGTTTATCCTAATAATGATGTTTTAAGGGTTATGGATATTCTTGAAAATAAAGGGGTTGTAGGTAACTTTTTTATTGATGGATATTGGCTTGAGGATAATAATTTAACTTTACAAGATATGGTTAAGAAAGGTCACAATATAGGTAATTTAAGTTATAATAATGATTATATGGATAAGTCATTTGGATGGATGAATATGGTTATTAAAAATCTTACTAATGGGGTTAGTTATTGTATGAGTACTACTGATAATTCTGATGGTTTAAGTATATGTAAGATGAATAGTAATTATATGATTAGACCTAGTGATGTTATTGAAAATTCTTTGGTAAGTAAGGTTAAAAAGAGTATTAAAAATGGTAGTATTATAGCGATTGGTATTAATGATTTAACGATTAAAGAGTTAGGTCTTATGATAAGTTATGTTAAGTCTAAGGGGTATGAGATAGTAAGTTTAAAGGATTTGCTTAGTGAAGAATTAGTTTCTAGTTGAAACTAGTTTTTTTTTAGGGACTTGTAAAATGGGATATTTTTGGTATAATATATTTATAATATGGAGTTGATATGATGAAAGATAAAGGTTTTACTTTAGTTGAGATATTAGCTGTGTTAGTAATAATTGGTCTTATTGTGTTACTTGCTTTTCCTTCTATTGAAAGGGCTATTAAAAAAAGTCAAGATAATTTATACAATGCACAAATAAATAATATTAAAATTAGTGCTAGAGATTGGGCTAGTGATCATATGGATAGTCTTCCTACGATTGAGGGAGATAATATAGATATTACTTTGGGTGAACTTCAAAAGGATGGATATATTGATAAAAAACTTAATAATCCTAAAACAGGAAAACCTTTTAGTAATGAACTTCCTATAAGAATTAGTTATAAAGATGGTATTTATATTTATAATGTTATGGCTGATGGGGTCATTGAGGATGCTTATACTGATAAGACTTTGATGGGAAATGATCCTAAAATATCAGGTGGTTTAGTACCAGTTAAAATAGATAATGATGGTAAGGTAACTAAAGCAGATATAAGTAAATCATGGTATAATTATGAAAATAGAGAATGGGCGAATGCTGTTCTTCTTATGAGTGATAAAAGTTATGAAGATGGAGCTACAATACCAGAGGATGATATAAAGGGTTATTTTGTTTGGATTCCAAGATATAGATATAAATTATTTAATGTTGATACTTTTTCAGGAAGTAGTGATTTGAAACCTCAAGAAATTGAGGTTCAATTTCAAAAATTAGGGGAAGTTGATGATGGATCGACAGTTGGAACATGGCTTACTCATCCAGCTTTTACGATATTTAATGTTAGTGGCTTTTGGGTAGGTAAGTTTGAAATTACTGGAACGATAGATGATATAACAGTAAAACCAAATCAAAAGGCAATAGTAAATCAACAATTAAAAGTCTTTTTTGAAAAGTTATACAATTTTGATAGAAGTGGACTCAATAGTCATATGATAAAAAATACAGAATGGGGAGCGATAGCTTATTTATCACATTCAAAGTATGGAAAATGGAGTAATTCAGATTATACAGGAGAAAATAGAGAAGTCTATCAAAATAAGTATAATGGTTGTTATACAGGATATAGTAATGGAACTCCAAATATAAGTGGAATCGCAACTACTGAACAATGTTCATGGACAGATACACAAGATAGGGGAAATGGACAAGGTGCTTGTGGAGCTGGAGCTTCTACAACAGGAAATATAACAGGAGTGTATGATATGGTAGGTGGAGCTAGTGATCTATCTGCTGCATATAGGACTGTAGATACTGGGGCGATTGGAGACAGTGGTTTTACTAAGGAAGATATTGATGATTATCCTAGTAAATATTTCGATGTTTATATAAATGCAAAAGATTCAAGTAAAAGTTACGAGGAAAGAATCTTAGGGGATGCGACAGGAGAGATGGGTCCATTTAGTAGTTATCATGGTGTTTGGTATGGAGATTATTGTTATTTTGTTAAATCTACTGCACCTTGGTTTGAACGTGGTGGTGACTTTGATAGTACAGAAAATAGTGGTATATTTCGTGCTTCTGGAAGTAGTGGAAAATCATATGCAAATTCCTCTTCACGTCTAATTCTTATGCCATAGTATGTATAAAATAAATATAATCAAAAAAAACACATAAAAAGTGTTTTTTTAACGTTTTAAACTATAAATCTAGATAACTTTCAATAATAAATTTAACTTGTTTAATATCTTCATCACTACCAATACTATCTAATTCTGCTAATACTTCTTCCTTAGTTTTTCTAACTTGTGTATTAATAGGATTTAACATAGAATCATAGTTTTGACCTTCCTTAAATAAACTAAACTTATGACCACATTTTGTACTAACATACTCTAAAACTGTAGAAATACTATTATTAAGAATATGTCTTAAATCACTTTTAGCATTCATATCAGTATCTTTTTTAGCTTGTAAATCTTTAACTTCATCATATATTTTTTTTATTTCCATAAAATCACCTACTATAAGTTTATCAAAATAGCTAAAAATATACAATACTAAATAAAAAAAATGTCAAAAATAAAAATTAAAAATATCTATTTTTGTTGTATAAAAAAAATAAATAATTCTCATAAATATCATAGAATAATTATGGGAGGCAAATATGTTTGGAAACTTTACAGAAGAAGCACGTAAAATATTAATTTTAGCTAAAAAAGAAATGAATGAATTAAAGCATCCATATGTAGGAAGTGAACATTTACTACTAGCTATATTAAAAAATGAAAACAATATTTCAAGTAAACTAAAACAATACGATATTACTTATAAAAAATTCAAAGAAGAACTTATAAATGCTTTAGGAGTTGGTAGTAATGAAAGTAAATGGTTTTTGTATACTCCTTTATTAAAAAGAATATTAGAAAATGCTATTATTGATAGTAAAGAAAACAATAATGGTAAAGTAACTATTAACCATCTTTTTTCTAGTTTATTAGAAGAAGGAGAAGGTGTTGCGATAAGAATATTAATATCTATGGATGTTGATATAGATGAACTATATGCAGAATTTTCTTATAAAATTTTTGAAAATAAAAATAGTAAAAATAAAAAATTGTTACTTGAAGAATTAGGAGTTGATCTAACTAAAAAAGCTCTTGACAATGAACTAGATCCAGTAATAGGACGTAAAGATGAAATAGAAAGAGTTTTGGAAATACTATCAAGAAGAACTAAAAATAACCCTATTCTAATAGGTGAAGCAGGGGTAGGAAAAACAGCTATTGTAGAGGAATTAAGTCGTAGAATAGCTAGTGGAGATGTTCCTATATCCCTTAAAAATAAACGTATTATTAGTCTTGATATGGCTACTACTGTAGCTGGGACTAAATATCGTGGTGAGTTTGAAGAACGAGTTAGAAAAATCCTTAAAGAGATTGAGGAAAACGATGATATAATTTTATTTATCGATGAAATTCATACCCTTGTAGGAGCAGGTGGAGCAGAGGGTGCAATTGATGCTTCTAATATCTTTAAACCAGCTTTATCACGTAATAAATTAAGATGTATAGGGGCTACTACTATAAGTGAATATAAAAAATACATTGAAGCAGATGGAGCCTTAGAACGAAGATTTCAAAAGGTTTTTATAGAACCACCAAGTAAGGAAGATATTAAAGAAATCTTAACTAAAATTAAAACAATATATGAAAACTATCATCAAGTTAAAATAAGTGATGAGGTAATTGATCTTATTATTGATTTATCAGAAAAGTATGTCTATGATAGAAATCAACCAGATAAAGCAATTGATATTTTAGATGAAGTATGTGCTAAAGTAAGTTTAAAAGAAAGTAAACAATTGAAAAAATATAACGCTACTAATAAACAACTAAATAATATAATTAAACAAAAAAATGAAGCTATTATAAGTAATGATTTTAAAAAAGCATCCTTTTATAAAACTAAAGAAAATGAATTGATGGATGAAATTAATAATATAGAACTTTCTTTGTATAAGAAAAATCAAGTAAAAGAGGTTACTAAAGATGATGTAAAAAGAGTAGTTCATATCAAAACTAAAATACCTATTTATGAACTTTTAGATAGTAATATTAAATCTATTAATCGGATTGAAAGTGAAATAACTAGTAAAATAGTAGGTCAAGATAAGGTAGTAAAAGAATTAGTAAATATTTCTAAACGAATTAAATTGGGTTTTAAAGATGATGATAGGTGTTATTCAATGCTTTTTTGTGGTCCATCTGGGGTAGGAAAAACAGAACTATCTAAAATATTTGGTAGGTTAATTGTGGGAGGAAGTAATATTATAAAGCTTGATATGAGTGAGTATTCCCAAGGTCATACTGTAAGTAAATTTATTGGTTCTCCTCCTGGTTATGTAGGTTATGATGATCATAAAAATATTTTAGAAGAGGTTAGAAATAAACCTTATTCAGTCCTTATTTTAGATGAGATTGAAAAGGCTCATCCTAGTATTATTAATCTTTTGTATCAAATATTAGATGAGGGTAAAATTAAAGATTCTTGTGGTAGATTAATTCGTTTTGATAATTGTTTAATTATTATGACTTCTAATGTAGGTTTTGATGAGGTTAGTATTGGTTTTAATAAAATAACTAATGATGTTATAACTACTAAACTTAAGGAATACTTTAATGTTTCGTTTATTAATCGTATTGATAATATTGTTTTGTTTAATAGGTTAACTAAAGAGGATATGTTAAAACTTATTAAAAATAAAATTAAAATATTGAAAACAAAATATAGTAAAAAAAATATTGAGGTAAAGATTTCTAAAAATGTTTATGAAGAAGTTTTAGCTTTATCTAATTATGAGGAATTTGGAGCTCGAAGGTTAGATAAAATAATTAAGGATAAGATTGAAAATATTATTATTGAAAATAGTATTAACAATGAAAATAAGATAAATATAAAATCAATAACAGAAATTACATATAATTAAGGAGGAAATATGTTTGGAAATTTAGATATTTTTAAAGAAAGTAATATGATGAAATCTGATGTTTATGAGGAAGGTAATAATTATGTTGTTTTAATTGAATTACCTGGATTTAACAAGGAAAATATTGATATTAGTTATCAAAATGATTACATAACTGTAACTGCTAAAAAAGTAGATGAATATAGTGATGTTTCCTATATTCATAAAGAAATTACTAAAGGTATATATAGTAGAAGTTTTTATGCAGGAAATATTAATGATGATGAAATAACAGCTAGTTATCTAAATGGAATTTTAAAAATTTCATTTCCCAAAGAGGGAACTAAGGATAATAAAAAACAAATAAAAATAGATTAAATAGTCCTTTTGGATTATTTTTTTTAAAAAATTTTTAAAAAATAGTAAACTTATTTGTCAGTTTATGCTATAATATATAATTAAGAAATTGAAAAATAGAATGTTGATGGTGATTTAGTATGCAGGAGCATTTGCTAGAAGCTTTAAGAAGTAATCCAAATATTAGGGAGGATAAAAATATCAGTCTAAATGATATGGAATATTTTTTAAAGGAAGCGATATCTGTTCTTAGTGAAGTATTTCCCAATTATAATTATCGTCCTTATGTTTTAGAATTACTTAAAAATTTTGATGTTAGTTTATCTAGTAGGTTATTTGATAAACAACCAAGTGAGTATAAACCAGTTGATAATGTAATAAAGATGAGTATTGATACTGGATTTGATACTAAGGAGTTATATGTTAAAGGGTTGATTGAGTTACTTACTAGTAAGCAAAAAGAAAGTATTTATAAAGGGTTTGATGGTAGGTTAGAATACGATGGAATAAATAACGCTTATACTGCTTTTTTGACTAGTAAATGTGGAGGAGACTTTAAAAAATCAATTATTGATCCTTATGAAGATGAAGTTATTTTCCTACAACAGTTAGCTTGTATTGTGGGTAGTGATGTAATAAATGCTTCATTTGAAATGGGAAGTTTTGATTTGGTTGAAGTAAAGTTAAATGAACTTGGAGTTACAAGTAATGAAATAAAGGTTTTACTTAATTTAATCAGTAATCATTACCATACAAGATCAAATGGGATGAGTAGTAATGTTTTTGGTGTTGTGCAAATGAAAATGATCGATATTTTTAGTCGTAAGCCTGATATAAGTAAAGAAGATATGGCTAATTTTGAAAGTGCTCTTTATTTTGAACCAAGTTATTTTAAGGATAGTAGTTCCTATAGTGATATAAAAGAACAAAAAAAGTACTTTGAGGTACTTATGAATAATAAAAAGTTAGAAAAAGGTCGTAGTTTATAACCTTTTTTTAGGAGGAATTTTATGAAAGTTAGAACTCGTTTTGCACCTAGTCCAACTGGGTATATGCATGTGGGAAATTTAAGAAGTGCTATTTTTGAGTATCTGATAGCTAAAAAAAATAATGGTGATTTTATCCTTCGTATTGAGGATACAGATCAAGAAAGATATGTTGAAGGTGCTGTAGATTTTATTTATAAAACTTGTAGTTTGTGTGGTCTTGAATTTGATGAGGGTCCTAATAATGGAGGAGAGTTTGGACCTTATATTCAAAGTGAGAGGTTGGATTTATATAAGAAGTATGCTCATGAGTTAGTTGATAAGGGTCATGCTTATTATTGTTTTTGTGATGAAGAAAGATTAAATGCTTTAAGGAAAGAAGCAGATGATAAAAAAATCCCTTTTTTATATGATGGGAAATGTAAGAGTATACCTTTAGAAGAGGCTAAAAAAAGGATATCAAGTGAAAAATATGTTATTAGACAAAAGATGCCTAAAGAGGGGGTAAGTGTTTATGAAGATTTGGTTTATGGGACTATTAAAGTAGAAAATAGTGTTTTAGAAGATCAAATCTTACTTAAATCAGATGGTTATCCAACGTATAATTTTGCGAATGTAATTGATGATCATTTGATGGGAATAACTCATGTTGTAAGAGGAAATGAGTATTTGATGGCAACTCCTAAATATAATCTTTTGTATGAAGCTTTTGGTTGGCAAAAACCTACTTATATTCATTTGCCTATGGTAAATGGAGAAGATGGTAAGAAACTTAGTAAAAGAAGAGGGGATACTTCTTTTATGGAACTTTATGAAATGGGTTATCTTCCAGAAGCTATTGTTAACTATTTAGTTTTACTGGGATGGACATCAGAAGATAGTAGGGAAATATTTACTTTAGATGAACTTATTGATGTTTTTGATCCTAAAAGAATTGGTAGATCACCTGCTTGTTACGATGTTAAAAAATTAAATTGGATAAATTCTTTCTATATTAAAAAATTGGATTTAGAAAAACTTTTAGAAATAACAGTTCCTCATTTAGAAAAACAATATGATTTAAAAGATAAAAGTGATGAATGGGTAAGAAAACTAATAAGTATTTATAAAGATCATTTAAGTTATGGTAAACAAATAGTAGAACTTACAAAGATGTTTTTTGAAGATTTGTCTTTAGATGATGAATGTGTAGAGTTTTTAAAACAAGATACTGTTAGTGATACATTGAGTGTTTTTAAAGATGAAATAAGTAAAATAGAAGATTGGAATGTTTTAAGTATAAATGAAGCCATTAATAACACTAAAAATAAGGCTAATGTTAAAGGTAAAATGTTATATATGCCTATTAGAATTAAGGTAAGTGGAGTTATGCATGGACCTGAGTTGGCTGATACGATATATTTACTTGGAAAAGAAAAAGTTTTAAAAAGATTGGAAGGATAAATAAAAAAGTTTTTAAAAATGTAAAAAAGATTTCCCTTTTTAAATATTTTATGGTAAAATAGATGTAGTAATTTATCAGTATAGGAGGAATAACATGGGAATTATTAAAGGTTGGCTAACAGGTGATGATAAGGATACCTTTACAACAAATGGTGATGAATATTATACATTGACTACTGAAGAAGCCCAAACTGAAGCAGATGGTGGTAGTAAAATGATTTTACTAGAACCACGTGCTTATTCAGAGTCTCAACAAATAGCTGATTATTTGAAGTCACGTACAACTGTGGTTGTGAATTTAAAACGTGTAACATCTGATCAAGCAAAACGAATTGTTGATTTTTTAAGTGGTACGATATATGCTATCAATGGTGATATTCAAAAGATTGGTGGAGGAATTTTCTTATGTACTCCAAATAATGTCAATATTCAAGGTAAAATAACTGATGAAAATGATGGCAAAGATATTCACGACAATGATGATATAAATATTGAATGGTAAAAGGGTAACAAGAGGGTGTTATAATGGAAAAGTTTAATCGAGCGCTTCGAGGTTATGATCCTGATGAGGTTAATAAGTTTTTAGATCAGATTATAAGTCAGGTTGAAAAAATGGTCGCTGAAATAAAGGAAAAAGATAAGTTGTTAAATACTTTAAAGGATGAAAATGAGTCTTTAAAAGATAAGATAACTCATTATGAAAATCTAGAAAGTACTTTAAATAGAGCAATTCTTATGAGTCAAAAGACGTCTGATAAGATGCGTCAAGCAGCTACTTTGGAAAGTGAGACTATTTTAAACAATGCTAAAGAAAATGCTAATCGTATTTTAAACGAGGCTTTAATGCGAGCTGAAAAAACTGAGTTAGAAGCTAATATGTTAAAGAGAAATATTAATATATTTAAACGTCGATTAAAAGATATTATTGAAGCCCAATTGGAAGTTGTAAGTGAAATTGAAAAAGTTGAATTATAACATATGATGAAGACGACATATTATAGGGTCTTATAGAAAGTTAGTGGTTGATGGAAACTAATAGACTAGTAGTATGTAGATCACTTCTGATGTTTCTTATTAAAAGTAAGAACGGTAACGCGTTATAGTATTTGAGTGTATTTTATAAACTAAGGTGGTACCGCGGGTGATCTCGTCCTTAATATGGACGTTTTTTTATGCATATTATTTAAGGGAGGTAAAAATGAAAAAGTTTGAAGAATTGGATAAAAGGAAAGCAAGTGTGGTTGAAAGTGATATATCTAAATTTTGGGAAAAAGAGGATATATTAAATGAATCAATAAACAATCGTAGTAAAGTTTTTGCTTTTTATGATGGTCCAGCAACAGCTAATGGGATGCCAGGATTGCATCATATGATGGCTAAATTTTTAAAGGATACTTTTTGTAAGTATAAGACAATGCAAGGATATAAGGTTTTAAGGAAAGTTGGTTGGGATACCCATGGACTTCCTGTTGAACTCCAAGTTGAAAAGGAACTTGGTTTTAAGTCAAAAACTGATATTGAAAAATATGGAATTGAACCTTTTAATCAAAAATGTCGTGAAAGTGTTTGGAAAAATGAAGAAGCATTTCGTAATTTTACAATTAAAATGGGTCAATTTATTGATTTAAAAAACCCTTACATTACTTATACTAATGATTTTATTGAAACTGAATGGTGGATTTTAAAACAGTTTTTTGATAAAGGATATATCTATGAAGGACATAAAATACTTCCTTACTGTACAAGATGTGGGACTGGTCTTGCTTCTCATGAGGTAGCTCAAGGATATAAAGAAGTAAGTGTTAATACTGTAACAGTTCCAATGAAACTAGTAGGTGAAGATACTTATATTTTAGTTTGGACAACGACCCCTTGGACTTTACTTGCGAATGTAGCTGTTTGTGTTAATCCTAATGAAGAATATGTTAAATGTCTATCTAAGGGTTTAAAATTTATTGTGGCTAAAAAACTAGCTAATAAAGTTTTAGGTGATGAATATGAAGTATTAGAAACTTATTTAGGTAAAGATTTAGAGTATTTAGAATATGAACAATTACTTCCTTTTATTGAAGTTAATAAAAAAG
>CANQER010000029.1 GCA_947595415.1 uncultured Bacilli bacterium | reverse complement strand
TGTATCTAAACTTTCACATCCTCCTACATTAAGTATTATCTTTCCTTTACTTCCTCCTGCACAATATGTTCCATTACTTACTTTTTCAGCTTCTATTTTTCCATTATTACTTACTATCTTTCCACTTGTAAAATTATTATTTTTTAATTTTAAACTTTTAACACCTATTCCATCACTTGGTATTTCTGATAATCCATTTTCTACTAAATATAACTCTGCTGCATCTATCGCAAATTCGACACTTCTTTTATAACTTTCTTGTCTTGCTTTTTCTATTACGTTTATTACTATTGGTACAGCTATTAAGGCTATTATTGCGAGTATTACTATAACTGCTAGTAATTCTATTAATGTAAACCCTTTCTTACTATTCATTTTCTAATACCTCCCATACTTATATTTTTATACATATTCCCACAACAAAAAGCCATGCTTAAAACATGACTTTTAGGTATCATTATTGTATTTACTACTTCCTAAATACCCCCCCCCATTTGCTATTTGCTAACATATCCATTACCTACTTTCTTATACACTATTAATATACCATAAATTAACAAATATGTAAACAAAAAAACTATGACAAACATAGTTTACTTTAAAGCATCAATCAATTCAGCTTTCTTCATTGTTGAATAACCATCAACACCTTTTTCCTTAGCCATCTTCTTAAGTTCAGCAACTGTTAATTTAGAAATATCAGTCTTTTCTTCCTTTGGTTTAGAAGTACTTTTAACTTCTTCTTTTACCTTAGTACTCTTACCACCTAAAGCATCTTTAGAAATCTCTACTAAATCAGAAAATGCCTTTGGATTATCAATAGCTAATTCACTTAACATCTTACGATTTATAGTAACCCCAGCCTTATTAAGACCATCTATAAATCTAGAATAACTTATCTCATTTTCACGACAAGCTGCATTAATTCTTGTAATCCATAACTTTCTAAAATCTCTTTTTCTTTGTCTTCTATCTCTATAAGAATAAGCTAAAGAACGCATCACTTGTTCATTAGCTGACTTATATAAACGATGCTTACTTCCAAAATATCCTTTTGCTTGTTTCATCACTTTTTTATGACGTGCACGATTAGTCGTACCACCTTTAACTCTTGGCATAATATTCCTCCCTCTAAATCATATTTTTAATACGTTTGTAATCGCTCTTATTCAAAACAGAACCCTTACGTCCCTTACGATTACTAGCTGCATTTTTCTTTCCTGTGTTATGTCTTGTACCTGGTTTTCCTATCTTAATAGTACCACCAGGTCTTTGTTTTAAAACCTTTTTAGTACCCTTGTGAGTCTTTAATTTTGGCATAATATCCCTCCTATTTTTCCTTCTTTGGCATCAACATCATAATCATAAATCTTCCATCTAAAGTAGGCATTTTTTCAACATCAGCTATATCACTAACAGCATCCTTAAAACGTAGTAAAACCTCTTTCCCTCTTTCTGGATGAGCCATTTCCCTACCTTTTAGCCTAATAGTTACCTTAACCCTGTGACCTTTTTCCAAATACTTAGACGAATTCCTTACACGTGTATCAAAATCATGTTTATCAATCGTAACAGAAAGACGATACTCCTTTAGCTCAAGATTATTTTCCCTTTGTTTTTTCATATTCTCTTTTTGCTTTTTCTTAGTCTCATACTTATACTTGTTATAATCCATAATCTTACAAACTGGAGGATTACCATTTGGATTAATCAAAACCAAATCAAATCCAGCATAATTAGCTAAAGTAAGAGCATCCCCAATAGGTTTAACTCCCAACTGTTCGCCATTTGGACCAATTACCATAACCTCTTTAGCACGTATTTTCTCATTAATAAATAAATCCTTATTTTTACTTGCGATAAAAGACACCTCCACATAAAAAATGAATACAAAAGTATCCACAAAAACATTCATATAAATTAAATTATACAAAGCCTTAACCCAAAACCAAACGTAATCAGGTGAGTGTGGATACACTTCTTTCTTTCTTCTATATTATATATATTTTACTTCAATTTGTCAACCATAAATTAAAATTAAGCTCTAGAATCATACTTACCAGTACTAGTAGAAATAATAATACTTTCATCTTGTTCAATAAAAAGTGGAACCTTTACTTTCAAACCAGTTTCTAAAACTGCATCTTTTAAAGCATTATTTGTTGTATTTCCCTTAACAGCTTTATCAGTTTGAACAACCTTCATTTCAATCTTTTCTGGTAAAATAAGACCTAACAATTCACCATTATAGAAAGATATTTCAACATTCAAACCTTCCTTTAGATACATACAATCATCACCAATTTGATCCTTAGTAAGTTCGATTTGTTCATAAGTTTCCATATTCATAAAATTATAGCTATCACCACTAGCATACAAAAATTGCATATTTACCTTATTAATATTAGCCTTTTCAAACTTAACATTAGTATTAAAAGTTTTTTCTAAAGTAGCCCCAGTACGTAAATTTTTAAGTTTAGTTCTCATAAAAGCAGGCCCTTTACCAGGTTTAACATGCAAAAACTCAACAACTTGATAGATATTTCCTTCAATCATTAAAGTCATACCATTTTTAATATCATTAACCTCAACCATTTTATCACTCCTTACCTAAAAAATAAAGACTTAAACTTTATTTTTTTTCTACATGTTCAGTGGTTTTACCACAATGTTTACAATATTTATTTAATTCTAAACGATCAGTTGTATTTCTTTTATTTTTTTCACTACGATAATTTTCATTACCACATACCTTACATTTTAGAGTTATTCTTTCTCTTGCCTCTCCTTTTTTAGCCATTTTATCCCTCCTTCATAAACATTCCTTAATATTATAACAAATTATTTATAAATTTCAAAGTATTTTTTTGAAACTTCAGTCGCAATACGTCTGTTTACACCTGACTCGTAAGCATAACTACCATTTTGATGAGAAACATCTGGCGAAATAATCGTAAAAGTAACCTTAGGATTATTATAAGGAGCATAAGCAGCAAAAGTATGAGTAATAGTTTCTGTATCAACAACCCCATCATTATTAGTATCAACAAAACTTTGACTAGTACCTGTTTTACCAGCTGGTTTATAAGCTAAATCAATATACCCATATCCAGTTCCTCCTGGTTCTAAAACCATCTTCAAACCTTCCTTAACACGATTCAAATAAACATTTTTAGTATTAATTTTATTTAAAACAACAGGTTTAGTTTCACTTACTAAATTAGTTAATTTACTACTAGTTGGTTTATAAACACCTTTTAAAAGGTAAGGTTTCATCCTATATCCTCCATTAGCGATCGTACTCATATACTGTGACAATTGAATTGGTGTATACGTATCATATTGCCCAATCGAAAAATCTAAAAGCAAGCCAGATACTCTATTACTACCTTTATATCCTAAACTTTCAACTGGTAAATCAATCCCTGTCTTAACCCCAAGTCCAAACTCATTAAAAGTTTTACGATAAATATCAAAAGCTTCTTCTTTCAAAGACAAAGGACCATTATAAACATAATTTCCCTTACCTACCTTAATCGCAGTATTAAATTGGTAGGTATTAGAAGAATATTTTAAAGCATCTAAATCATTAATACGTCCCAAATAAGTCCAAGAACACTTAGAAGGAGTCGCAGCTATTTTAATACAAGCATCATCCCTATATTCACCTATCTTTAAAGCTCCTGTATTATATCCTACAATATGAGAAGCACCTTTAATAATAGATCCAACCACAACAGGTGAAGTAGTTATACCAGGAGTATAATCATATATTTTATATTTCCCATCTTTTTTTACGATTTGTTTACCTGCCATAGCTAATATTTCCCCAGTTTTAGGATTTGTAATAACTACAAATGAACGATTATAGTATTGCGTATTTGGTTCCCCAACAGCCTTTCTTACCTCTTTTTCCAAAATAGCTTCTACTGCTTGTTGGAGCTTGATATCAATAGTTAAAACTATATCATTACCCCTTTTCCCAGCTTCAACTAACTTGTATTCCCCATTATCATCTATTTCATACTTGTTTTTAGTTCCTTTTAAAATATCCTCATATTGATACTCTAGATAACTAGTCCCAACCCTGTCATCCATACTATAACCTTTAGCTAAATAATAATTTTTAAGCTCATAAGGAATTCCACTTTCACTGGTTGAAACAGTACCTAAAATAGTTTTAAAAACATCCCCATACTTGTATTCTCTTTCCCAATCAAGACGAGTATTAAAACCCTTTAAAACATGGATATTTTCAGATACTAACGCATACTCCTCATCAGTTATTCCCTCTTTTTTAATAACCTTTTCAGCATAAGAATAACCTTTATTCATAAGGTAATATATATAAGCAGCTTCTTTATCGCGAGCTTTATATTTTTTTAACTCCTTTTTAGTAATACGTTCAATCTTTAACTCTTCTATATCATCCAAAGTAAGTTTTCGTTCATCTAAAAGTTTCCATTCCTCATCTGTAATTTTTTCCTTAGCTAAATCAGGATTGTTTTGAAGCCAAAACTCCTTTAAATTTCTCGTCATTAAATTATCATAAGGAACTTTTATCATATCAGCTAACTTATACGCAAGATCAACCTCATCTTTTTTACTTACCCCATTTTGTCTTTTATAATATATTATTTTAGTTGGTTTATTATCCACAATTAACCTATGATTGCGATCATAAATTCTTCCTCTTGGCGCAGTACTTCCTAAAACAATATTTTGATTCAAAGCTTCTACCTTTGATAAATAATACTCATTTTTAACAATTTGAACATAAAATAAACTTATA
Organism: uncultured Bacilli bacterium; assembly: GCA_947595415.1. GTDB lineage: Bacteria > Bacillota_I > Bacilli_A > RF39 > UBA660 > CANQER01. The sequence goes on along the minus strand of CANQER010000029.1, from coordinate 6,075 downwards.
AATAAAACTAATACTACTAAAATAACTATTCCAATTAATATATTAAATCTTTTATCGATGATTTCTTTGATTTGTTTTTGTTTACTAAAACGTTTATATCTTCTAGCTTTATTTTTTTTATAAGTTTTTTTCATAATTATCGTTTATTACTTTAAAATCAACGATATTAAAAAAATTATCTATATATTTGGAACGATTATTTTTATACTTTAAATAATAAGCATGTTCCCATAAATCAATAGTCATTATTGGTATCATGTCATAAGTATAAGGTGTTTCTTGATTACTCATATTCACAATATCTAGATTACCATCTTTTTTAATAACTAAAAAAGTATAACCAGAACCTATTAGACTATTAGCTTTTTTAATAAATTCATTTTTAAAACTATCAAAACTACCATATTGATCTACTATTTTATCATTTAATTTACCTACTGGTTTTGTATTATAATTAGGACTCATATTATTAAAATACAAACTATGATTTAATACCCCACCTAAATTGTATAAAATATCTCCTCTTTTTTCTATAGGAAATATATCAATATGGTTTACTAAATCTTCCATACTATAACTATAATCATAACCTAAATCATTTAAAATATTATTAAGTCTATCTAAATAACCTTTATAATGCTTATTATAGTGAATATCGATAGTTTGTGAATCAATATAAGGTTCAAGTGAATTATACTTATATAAAAGGGGACTTAATTTATACATAATACCACACTCCTATAATAGTTTATTTATTTTATTTAACATTATTCTTAATTTACACATATACTTTATTAGAGGTGAAGTATGCATCATTTAATAAAACAATATATAAGTAAATTAACTATTGAAAATGTTAAGGAATTTCTTACTACTAATAATATATATTTAGATGAAATGGAACTTAATTATGTCTTTAATTTAGTAAAAAAAGATTACAATTTTGTTTTAGATAAAAAATATGATATTGTTCTTAAAAAACTAAAAGATAATATTAGTTTAAAAAACTATCAAAAATTAGAAATTTTATTTTTGGAATACCAAAAAAAATATGAAAATTATTTATAGTAATTTCTAATATCACAAATTAAATTCTCATTCATTTTTTTACTTCTTATCATTTCTATTTCCTGTTTATAAGGAGGATAGATTTTAACTTTATCGTTATCTTCTAAAGGTATATATGGTGTTTCTAATATTTTAGGAATACCTTTTAATTTGTCATGATAAATTACGTTGATTAAATTTTCAAAACCAATTTTCCCAAGGCCAATATTTTCATGACGATCTTTATGACTTCCCATTACATTTTTACTATCATTTATATGAATACAACTAATTTTTTCTATACCTATAGTTTGGTCAAATTCTTTTAAAATATTATCAAAATTTTCTAAATTGTATCCAGCATCGTTTAAATGACAAGTATCAAGACATACTTTAATTTTATCTTGGTAGTTTATATTGTCAATTATTGTTTTTAACTCATTAAAATTGATACCTAATTCAGTACCTTTTCCTGCCATTGTTTCAAGAAGGATTTCTACTTTAGTATCTTTAGTAATGATTTGATTTAAACAAAAAATGATGTTTTTTAAACCTTCTTCTATCCCAATTCCTACATGACTTCCAGGATGAAGAACTATTTTATTAAAACCCAATGTTTCAACACGTTTGATTTCTTCTTTTAAAAATCTAATTCCAAAATCAGTATTTTTAGGATTAGCTAAATTTATAATATATGGAGCATGAACAACTACATTATTAGAATCGATATTGTTTTGCCTCATAAGTTCATGAGCTTTTTTAGTTAATCCAGGATCAATTTCTTTTCTATTAGTATTTTGGGGAGCTCCTGTATAAAACATAAAAGTATTACAACCATACTTTAAAGCTTCTTTAACACTACCTAATAATTGATCATCTTGTTTATATCCTACATGACTACCTATAATTATATCCATAATACCTTCTTTCTTTATGTATTATAACATAATAAGACATTTATTTACAAATATTAAATAAAAAAAAGATATGGCTTTTATTTTTGACAGTTTGAACAATAATATGTACTTCTACCATTAATCTTTATTTTTAAAATTTCTTTACTACAATTAGGACACTTTCCTACTTTACCATGAACCAATAATTCGTTTTGAAAACGACCATGAACTCCTTCTTTAGATTCATAACTTTTAATAGTAGTTCCTCCTAATTTAATAGCTTTTTCTAAAATATCTTTAGTATAACTTATTATATTAACTAAATCTTTATTTTTTAAATCTTTAGCTAGTGTATTAGGATTAATTTTAGCTAAAAACAAAATTTCATCTGCATAAATATTACCTATACCTACTATTATACTTTGATCTAATAGTACTGTTTTAATAGGTAATTTTTTATTTTTATATTTGTCTTTTAAGTAATTACTTGTAAGATTAACATCCCAAGGTTCTAATCCCAGTTCGTTTAAAGGTTTTTTAGAATAAACAATATCTTTAGGATACAAATACATTCTTCCAAATTTTCTTGTATCCTTATAACGTAGTTGAGTATTATCTTCAAAAGTAAAAGAGACATGTTCATGTTTATCATAAGGATCATTTATATTCCTTATAAGATATTTTCCTTCCATCCTTAAATGAGAAAGTAAATAGTAATCATTTAATTCAAACATTAACCATTTACCACGTCTTTTAATATCAACAATTACTTGATTTTTAATGTCTTTTATAAATTCATTACTAGTAGGATACTCAACTATTTTATCGTATCTTATATTTGCATCTTTTATTTTTTTATTTAATACTAGTTCTTTTAAAGTATTTTTTACTGTTTCTACTTCTGGTAATTCTGGCATACTCCCTCCTTACAAAAAACATAGCAGATAACCTGCTATGGATTATTTTTTGATTTTAACACTTTTTACTTTACTCCAAGCTGAATAATATTTCTTATCTGAATCTACTTTATAAGTTCTAACACGTACATAATATGTTTTGTTTTTAGTTAAACTTTTAACTGTTTTACTAATAGTACTATTTTTACTAACAGTTAGCTTTTTAACTCCAGTTTTGAATTTTTTATCTTTTGAATATTGAATTTCATAACCTGTTATTCCAGTTTTTTTAGACCATTTAATAGTCATTTTTCTAGTTTTAACATTAGTTAAACTAGTAATTGAAGTACTAGGAGCAGTAACTTTAACTGTTATTTTTTTAGAAGAACTATTATATCTAGACGTATTAGTAGACTTAATAGTTATCTTAGCTTCACCAATATAACCTTTTTTAACTGTAACAGTTCCAGTAGATGAAACGTCTACATTCTTATTATCACTAGCATATGTTAATTTACCATTACCAATTTGAGATACATCAATTTTTACTGTTTGATTTTTATCTAAATAAGGTTTAGTTATATCATAAGCTTCTATTTCATTATCTGCTTTAGAAATAGTATAATTTTTAACTATAGTTCCTGCAAAACCAATCTTACCTGTAATAGTTACAGTAGCTGTTCCAACTTCAACATTATCTTTATAAGATACTGTGTAATCTTCACCTTGTTTTAATAATCTACTATAATATCTTAAAGTTACTATTGGTTTCTTTTCAGTTCCATCATAAGTATAATCTGTACTACTTAAAGATACAGTTGCTTTATTAATATCAATATTACATCCATTATAAGCTGTTACAACTGCTTTTGAAGTATTTCCAAGTACATCTGTTGCGACAATTTCCTTGACTGGACTGTTTGAAATAGGTGTAACAAATGATTTAATTGTATCTTTATCAGTAACAAACTTTCTTATCTTTTCACCATTTACTGTAATAGTATCAATTCCAGTATCGTCTTTTACAGTAATAGTAGGCATCTCACAATAAGTTTTATCTGCTTGGAATCCACTTATTACTGGTGCTGTAACATCTGTATTATAAACAATTTTTACATAACGATATGAAGAATAGAAAGTCGTAAATGATTCTTTACTTTTCTTTTCTGGATATCTATATTTTGGATTTTTTTCAGCGAATTTACCAACTTCAATATAGTAACTACCAGTATCTAATTTTGGAGTTGAATTAAATACTTGGTTACCAGCAATAGCTTCAAAATTTATATCGTTAGCAAGGTAAATATTTCTTGCGTGTACAGCATATAAATCTGTTGTCCCAGCACTAGCTACATTAGAACCAAGAATCATAATATTAACTTTAGATCCACTATCAAATCTAATAGTTCCTTTATCGTTAGCACTAGCTATACCAAAACCACGACCAGTGATATTTAAGGTAGCTGAACCTGTTACTGTAATATCACGATTAGAGATAACAACACATTTTCTTCTTGTAGAAGATTCTAAATTATAAACTCCTCCATCTAAAACAAGTCTGCCTGCAGCATAAATAGCTTGAACTGGACTTTTTAAATCGATGTTTGAATTTTTAACGATTAAATCTCCTGTATAAGTTTTAGTTCTACTTGTATTCATTCCTCCACGAGCATATATACCAGTATTTAAAGCACTTTCACCATTATCAGTAATTGTACTATCGTTAATAATGATTTCGCCACCATATATAGAGTTTTTACCTTGTTTTAAAGTTAATTTAGAGCTATCAATAACTATCTTTTGAGCTGTTTCAACAACTCCATTATTAGCTAAACCATAATCTCCATTACTTAACTTATTCATAGTTGCATCAACAGTAGCACTATTTATTTGCATATCATCAGCAGATATTAAAGCTGAATCTCTAGAAGTTATATTATATTTCCCACCATTGATAGTAAGACTATAGTTAGTAGAAATACCATAAACTTTACTTTCAATATCAAAGTTACCAGATTCAAATACAACATCACTATAAATGTTTACACCATGGTTAGATTTTACTTTTAGAGTTCCATTACCTCTAATTATTGTCTTTTTTACGTAGTTACCAACTAGTCCATCTTCCCATGTATCATAACCATAAATTAAGTTTTCACCAATAAGTTCAACTGTTGTATTAGATAAACGAGGCTTTGTCCCACATTCACCTGTATCAAGGCCACAATTTTTATCAGCAATGTCCATCGGTAAAACTAATTTACCTAGTTTAGCGTTTTTTAACTTTAATAAGTAATCGTTTCCATTTTTGGTAAGTTCCCAACCATTGTTCTGTAAATCACCATATTTTTCTGTTCCTTCAAATGTATATGTATTATCAATATCTGAAAGATCTAGAGCTGGATAATTTTGCATTTCTGCTTCTACTTTTCCATTATTTGATAGACAAGCAGCTACTACTAAAAATCCTACCAAACAAAACAAAACTGAAAACATTATTTTTTTTGTATTTTGCATTTTCTTCACTTTTTTCACCTCTTTCACATGCCTAGATTATAACTTAGGAAAGTTTTTTTGTCAATAGACTTTCCCTAATTATTATATGTAATTTACAGCAAAAAAATGTATTATATTGACTCTTTTTTTACCCTTTTTATTTCCCAATTTTGGAAAATAAAAATTATGCCTATTTTAGGTTTTTATTTTGTTCATTTTACCATTTTTTTCTACTAAATTTTTTAAATTTTTTTTAAACATTTAGTAATTTTGGATATATTATTAATAGTTTACACTAATAATAATTAAAAATGTATTTTTTTTATCTAAAGTCTTAATACTAAAACTAACATACAAGATAACATACAGAAAAACATACAAGATAATGACTAATTGTTTTTAATATAGTATAATAAATCTATTAGAATTTGGGATGATTTTAATGAATTACATTTCACCATTTGAAATTACTAATACTATGTTAGAATATATTTCTTCAATTATGAAAAAAATTGGAAAATTAGATAATTATAAAGATTTAAATAAAATGCCAATATTGAGAAGAAATAATCGTATTCGTTCTATTCATTCTTCACTAGCTATAGAGGATAATTCTTTATCATTTAAAGAAGTAAAAGACATTTTAGATGGAAAAGTAGTTATTGGCGATCCAAAAGAGATACAAGAAGTTAAAAATGCTTATAAGGCATATGAAATGATAAAACAAGTAAATCCTTATT
>CANQER010000028.1 GCA_947595415.1 uncultured Bacilli bacterium | reverse complement strand
ACAGAAATCATCTTCTTCAATTCATTAATCAATAAATTTTAAATCCCTATCGTGTCCATTTTATAGGGTACAATTTAAGATTAAGTGCGAACCAATTGGTGAGTACTCAACTTTGCACTGTTAAGTATTCCCTTTTTTATTTTATGCAAATTATACTTGAAAAATTCGATAAAAATAGAAAATGACTATAAAAGCTTTTATATTATATTAAATTTTTCAAGTTTTTTATCAACCTGGTGCGAGTGAAGGGACTTGAACCCCCATGGATTACTCCGCTAGATCCTAAGTCTAGTGCGTCTGCCAATTTCGCCACACTCGCAAGTGGTGGACCTTATAGGACTCGAACCTATGACCGCCCGGTTATGAGCCGGATGCTCTAACCAACTGAGCTAAAGGTCCATTCACACTGTATTAATAATAACACATTAATATATTTTATGCAACATTTTTTAACAATATTTTTTTCTTTTTCGATAATTTATACCCTATTATATTTAAATATATGCTAAAATATTTAATATTTTAAAAATTAAAAAAAGTCTTTATACAAGACTTATTTATCAATCATATTAAGTAAGTTTATCTTAAACAAATCCTTTTCTGAATGTTGTTTAGACACCATTACCCCTTTATAAGTAACTAACTCAGATTGATGACCTTCAGACAATATATCTTCAGGTTCTAATTTATATAACATAACAATTTTTTGATCTTCATAAACATAATAAATTAATTTAATATCACCATGAACCTTTGAAAAAAGGATATCAGTTGGCAACTTTAATTCATACATAACGCTACCCTCAGTATTGGTAGGTACTATTTGTCCTAAAAAATTACCTTCTTTTAATGCTGGATAATACTCAAAATATAATTTTTTATAAGCAAGCATATTGTATTTTTTTAAAGAACGTTCTAACTTTTTGTACTCATTTTCATTAACGTACTCAATCGAATAACCATTTTTCATATTATCCTCCCTCCTGTATTATTATATCCTTTTTTTATGTTATCATAAATGATAGTAGTTGTCAAACACACAAATGTAAAGTGTGTAAATAAAAAAGCCCCAATAAGGGGACTTTTTTTAAGCTTGAACTTCTTTTTGATAAGACCATTTAACTCTGTATTGGAAACCAGCTATCATTGTCTTAGCTCCACCAACTACATAAGCTTGTGATGATGAATTGCTTGTGAATGTTAAACTGAATCCAATAACTCTGTTACCAGAAATTCTTGGTGTAGCCTTAACATTTTTAGCTAAATATATACTTTTCCATTGACTATATGGATAGTCATAAGAACTTCCTGCATAATCATACCAAACAGTATGGTTATTAATAGTTGTATTTAATTGACTTTGTGAAGTCATTGGTGCAACATATTGCACTTCTGATAATTCAACATTTCTAATATCATCTTTATTTTTAAGTTCAGATGGAATATTTAAAGTAGCTTGGAATGAATGTGTACTAGAAGTTGTTCTAACCCAAGGTACTGAATATAAAGTAATCCATTCTGTTTCTTTATTTACCCATTTAGTCGTATTTGAATAATAATTATTAGTTACATTGTTACTATTTGTAGTGTTGTTACTATTAGAGTTATCTACAGTACCTCCACCTATAACAATACCACCTTGATTATTACCACTACTATTTGTATTTCCACTACCCATGTTGTTATTACTGTTGTTTCCAGAAGATCCACCAGTATTTTTACCAGTATTAGCTCCAGAACTTACATTTGATTTTTGAACAAAGTTAATAGCTGGAACCTTCTTAGCAGTAGTAGATTTACTTGTAGATGGTTTACTTGAAGCTGGTGTAGCACTTCCTGATTTTACATAAGTATAACCTGTACCTGTAGCTTTTTTAGCTTCACAAATTGCAGTTTGACAATATGTATAACATCCCATATGTTCAATTATATAGTCAGATGCATCAGTACATGATAAATTAACTTTCATTTGGTATTCTTTGTCTAATTTAGTAACTTCAACATATGATTCTTCAAGATCACATGAACCATTGTTTCCATCTACTAATTTAACCAATAAATGTTTATCCATCATGTCACCTAAAGTCATTGAAACCTTACTACCTACAGATTTAGGTAAACGTTCATCAGTATAATAACTTTTAGCAGCTTCTTTCATTTTAGTGATATTATCACCAAATATTTGAGCAGTTAAAGCACTATTGTTACCACTATCAACTGAAATACCAGCAACAGCTCCTTTAATTTCTTTAACAGCTTGTTTTAAGTCTCCCTTCATTGGGAATAACCAAATTAAAATAAATACGAATAAGATAATGAATAATACTTGTAAGACGATATCTTTAATTGAAAAAGTATCTTTTCTCTCACTATACATAATCTCTCCCCCTTCAATATGCCTAGTATGATAGCACATCAACTTTAAATTGTCAAGCATAAATTAACTTTTTTTTGACAAAATCTGCATTTATGCCATATTAGAGCAAACCTCTCGTTGGTGAAAACATTATATCACAAACAAATACATAAGTCAAATTTTAAGCTTTACTATCACACATCCACTATTTCCTATAATACCTTTATATTCTAAAACATTAGAATTGTTTCCTAATACTTCGATAGTTTTTTTTCTTAAAATACCTAAACCTATACCATGGACAATAACAACTATTTCTTTTTTAAGTTTAACATTATCCCTAATAAAATCGTTTATCAACACTTCAGCTGTATCTCTATCATAGCCATGCAAATCTAGTTTAGGAAAACTTTCAATAAACAAAACATCATTTAAATTCATTATATACTTCGTCCATTTCTTCTTTAGTTGGGATTGAATAACGTCCCCCTATTCTTGTAACAGAAATAGCTCCTGCTATATTAGCTAATTTCAAAGTTTTCTCAAGAGAATATCCTTTAGCTATACCATAAGTAAAAGCCCCATGAAAAATATCTCCTGCTGCTGTTGAATCAATTGCTTTCACTTTAATTGATGGCATTATTTTTATTTCTCCATCTATTTCATATAAACATCCTTTATCTTCTAGAGTTATAACAATATAATTATTAAAAATTTTTTTCATTTCCTTATATATATATTCTAATGTCGCAAAATTATTGTAATCTATTTTTAAATTAGTAACTTCTTCAGCAAATTGTTTAGAACAGACAAGATAATTAACTATTTTAGCTAATTCAACAACTTCTTTTTTACTTCTTCCAGCATCTATTATGCTTATAGCATCTTTATATTTATTAATCAAATAATTAGACAAACTAGCTTCATGACCATCAACTAATATAATATCAGGTTTAAAATCAATATCAAAATTTTCCATTTTTAAATCACTAGGATTATAAGCAAATACAGTTCTAGATCCATTTTCTTGATTAGCAATTATAAAACTAGAAGTAGTGATATGTTCATCACTCACTTTTAAATACTTAGTATTAACTCCTATATCATCAAACTCTTTTTTGATATTTTTACCATATAAATCATTACCCACAAGTCCTATAAAACAAGTATCAATGCCCCATTTACCTAATAAATAAGCTGCGTTAGAGGCAGGACCCCCTCCACATTCAACACGATCATGAACTCTGTTTTTAGTATTTTCAACAGGATATGATAACACTGGCATCGTTATATCATACGATGCATGACCAATACATATTACTTTCACTTTATCACCTATTTTTCTAAATTATATAATTAGTTTTGCATTAGTATTTGTTGACCCTTAATCAAATCGTAACTTATTAAATTACTACTATCAAGATCTTCATTATACATATTAACACCTGTAATTTGACTATTTTCGTAAGTTTTATAATAATATATTCCTTTATCCATATTACAACAAGAACCATAAATAGTTATTTCATACTTATCATCACCCATATGAACACAACCTCTTTGTTGATCAACTGAACCTAAAATATGAAAAAATTGACTAATACTTTCAGATTCAGAATTACCTGACAAAGAATTCATTTTGGTAAATGTTGCTTTCACAAATCTTGAAGCAGATGATAAATCTCCAGGTAACCCTAACGCTCCCATACCTCTACTATAAGTTTGAAGATCCAATTTTTTAGAAAAATTATTGTTTGGTTGTTCTATTGATAAACTCATGTAGTTATTTAAATTAAACATATGAATATCAAAGGTTGGATTATTTGTTAAAACACCTACTTTATTATCATATATTTTTAAACCATCTTTTACACATTCAATTGTGATAGCTTCATTTTTATCAGCAATTATCCAATGTAAGGGTGAAACTGGTAATTTATCACTAAAATTCAAATTAACTAAATTTATTCTACTTAATAAGTCTTTAACTTCTAAAATATTACTACATTGTGATAAAACCCAAGGAATAAATTCAAAAGGAGCAATATTATCTTTATCACTTAACTCATTTTTGTAATCTGCATTACTAGGGAAATTTAACCCTGCCATACCTAAACCTTTTTCATTAATCGCATCGTAATAAAGAGGATAATTATCTTCTACATATGCCATACCAATAATTGCATAATGTTTATTAATATCATTTACTTTTCTAAACTTAAAATGATAATTTCTAGGAGTTATCGTAACAGTTTCTTTATATGAGTATTCTAAATCTAAATTTCTTCCAAAATAATGATCTTTTGTATTATAAGTTATTGCAGTACACATAATATTACCTTCCTTATACTATTTAATGTTATTTTTTTCACGTATAGCAGCTTTTGCTGCAGCAAGACGCGCAATTGGAATACGATATGGTGAACAAGATACATAGTCAAGTCCAATATTATGACAGAATTCGATACTAGATTCTTCCCCTCCATGTTCACCACATATACCAAGTTTAATATCTTTTCTTACTTCTCTACCTTTACTAGCTGCGATAGAAACTAACTTACCAATACCTTTTTGATCTAATCGATTAAAAGGATCTTGTTCAAAAATACCTTTTTTATAATAATCGTTTAAGAATTTAGAAGCATCATCTCTAGAAAAACCATAACCTAGTTGAGTTAAATCATTAGTTCCAAAACTAAAGAATTCTGCTTCTTGAGCTATTTCATCAGCTACTAAACAAGCTCTTGGTATTTCAATCATAGTTCCTATTTTATAAGGTATATTTATATTATTTTCTTTAAATATTAAAGAAGCTTCGTCAGTAATTATCTTTCGTAAATACTTAAGTTCATTAACATCACCTACTAGAGGTATCATAATTTCAGGTTCAACTTTTAACCCTTCTTTATAAACGTTTATCGCTGCATTAAATATAGCTTTAGTTTGCATAACAGCAATTTCAGGATAGGTAATAGCAAGTCTACAACCACGATGACCCATCATTGGATTAAACTCTTTTAAAGACTCAATACGTTCTTTTAAACTAGCAAAACTCATATTTAAACTATCAGCTAAAGGTTTAATTTCTTCATCTGTATGAGGTAAAAATTCATGTAGTGGTGGATCTAGATAACGAATAGTTACAGGAAGACCTTTCATAGTTCTAAACAAATCCTCAAAATCCTTTTGTTGCATTGGTAAAATTTTATTTAAAGCTTCCTTTCTTTGTTCTAAAGTCTCAGATACAATCATCTGTCTTACTGCAAAAATACGACTTTCTTCAAAAAACATATGCTCTGTTCTACATAAACCAATACCTTCAGCTTTAAAATTATAAGCAGTTAAAGCATCTTTAGGATTATCAGCATTAGCTCTTACTTTTAATCTTCTAAAGCTATCTGCCCAACTCATAAATAGTTCAAAATCACCACTAATAATTTGATCAGTTGTTTTTACTTTCCCTTCATAAACATTACCAGTAGATCCATCAATTGATAAATAATCTCCTTCGTGATAAACTACATTATCTTTAGTAGTAATCGTTTTATTTACTTCATCAATAACTAAATCACCACAACCACTTACACAACATTTTCCCATTCCTCTAGCTACAACAGCTGCATGAGAAGTCATTCCTCCTCTTACAGTTAAAATACCTACAGAATTATTCATTCCTTCAATATCTTCAGGAGATGTTTCAAGTCTTACAAGTAAACATTTTCCACCATTTTGTTTAGCATTAAACACATCTTCAGCATTAAAATATATCTTTCCTGTTGCTGCACCAGGTGAAGCAGCTAGTCCTGTTGTAATAAGTTTATGATTTTTTAAATCGTCATTATCAAAACTAGGATGTAATAATTGATCTAATTGATTAGATTCAACTTTTAATATTGCATCTTCTTTACTTATCAAGCCTTCATTTACTAGACTAACAGCAATTTTAATAGCTGCTTTAGCAGTTCTTTTACCATTTCTAGTTTGAAGCATATACAATTTCCCATTTTCAACAGTAAATTCCATATCTTGCATATCTAAATAATGATTTTCTAATTTCTTAGCAATATCTTTAAATTCATTATAAATATCTGGCATCAAAGTTTCTAATGTATCAATAGATTGTGGAGTTCTAATACCTGCTACTACATCTTCTCCTTGAGCATTGATTAAATATTCCCCATAAAGTTTATTTTCCCCTGTAGCAGGATTACGTGTAAAAGCAACTCCTGTTAAAGAAGTATCACCCATATTACCATAAACCATTTCTTGAACATTAACAGCTGTTCCCCATGAAGTTGGAATATTATTCATTCTTCTATAAACTATAGCTCTTTCATTCATCCAAGACCTAAAAACAGCCATAACAGCTTCTAAAAGTTGTTCTTTTGGATCTTGAGGAAAATCACTACCAGCTAAATCTTTATAGATTTTTTTAAACTCCATTGTGATATTATACATATCTTCACTATCAAGTTCAGTATCATATTTAACATTTTTGTTATTTTTATATTCATCTAATAAACGTTCGAATTTTGATTTTGGATACCCTTTAACTACATCAGCAAACATTTGAATAAGTCTTCTATATGAATCATAGACAAATCTTTTATTACTACTTTCTAAAGATGCAGCTATTTCATCGTTTAAACCTAAGTTTAAAATGGTATCCATCATTCCAGGCATACTAGCTCTAGAACCACTTCTAACAGATACCAATAAAGGATTTTCCTTATTTCCCATTTTTTTCCCAGTTCTATTTTCCAAACTAGAAATATTATCGAAAATCTCTTTTATTATTTCATCACTTATTACTTTATTATTTTCATAATACTTATTACAAGCTTCTGTTGTAATAGTAAAACCATCTGGTACAGGAAGACCAATATTCATCATTTCAGCTAAATTAGCTCCCTTACCCCCAAGTAATTCTCTCATATCTTTATTACCTTCATTAAAACTATAAACGTATTTCATTTATATCCTCCTAACTATATAAATTATATCAAAACCTTGTTTTTATATCAATATTTCCCATATTTCTTGACAATTTTTGACAACTATTTTCGACTTCTTGGATGACATTTTAAATACACATTTCTAAGTCTTTCATTTGAAACATGAGTATAAATCTGAGTAGTAGCTAAACTCTCATGACCAAGTAAATCTTTTACTGTTATTAAATCAGCCCCTTCATTTAACATATGAGTTGCGAAAGTATGTCTTAAAACATGAGGACTTATTTTTAACTTTACAGAACTATTAGCTATTATTTTATCAATTATAACCCTAATTCCTCTATCTGTAATTTTATTATCTCTACTGTTTAATATTAAATATTCATGATTGTGATCCTTTAAATAAGAATTTAATAAGTTATAACAATTACTACCAAATAAAACTACTCTTTCTTTATTACCCTTACCTTTAATGATTATTTTTTTTTCACTTAAATTAATATCATTTACTTTTATATTAACTAACTCACTAACTCTTATTCCAGTTGAATACAAAAGTTCAACTATTAATTTATCACGAAGACCTAATTTGGTATTTTGATCAATACTATCAAGTATATCTTCTATTTCAATAACATTTAAGTATTTTGGTAGTTTTTTTTCAACCTTAGGATTAGATACTAATAACATAGGATTTTCTTTAATATATCCTTCTTTAGTTAAATACTTATAAAAACTTCTAAGACAACTTATATTTCTTGATATTGATTTATTAGAATATTTTAGTTTACTCAAATAATTCATATAATCATAAATAGTTTCAAAATCACAATTTAAAAACGATATATTTTTACCTTTTAAATATGTTTCAAATACTTTTAAGTCATCTAAATAACTAATTACTGTATTTTTAGAATAATTTTTTTCATATGTTAGATAATCTTCATATTTTTTTACATAATCCATATTATCACCACTATTATTATACCACATTTAAGAAGTTTAGATTTTCTTATTTACTTATACTTACTCCAGTATAGTAATGATTAATGATATTTTTATAATTATAACCTTTTAAAGCCATCATATGAGCTCCATATTGACTCATTCCTACCCCATGACCATATCCTTTAGTTGTAATAACGATATTATCTTTTTTAACTACAATATCAAAATCACTCGATCTAAGTCCTAGTAAACTTCTAAGTTTGTTTCCAGTAAAAACTTTATCTCCTAATAAAACCTCACTTACACGATTAGATTCATTTCTTTTTAATACTTTAACAACAGATTCATTAGTAAGTTTAACACCTGTTTTTTTTAAAACATCTTTAAAACTAATAGTTACTTGTTTTTGATAACCAGCTACATCTTTATCCCACAAGCTATCAACACTTTTTAAATAAGGTATATCATTTCCCCAAACATTACTAGCATCTTCTGTATAACCATTACTAGTAGAAAAGTAAAGAGCATCAATATATTTATTTTGATATTTTATAGTTATTCCAGCTGTCTTACTAACAGCTTCTTTTACTTTATTGTAATAAAAGTTATAATCATCTTTCCACATACTTTTCATTTTAACGTTATCGATATAACATTGAGTTTCTGTGGTATCAGTTAATTTTACCCCTTCTTCTATTTTTTTTAAAGCATAAGTTCTAGCTACGACTGCTTGAGCTTTTAAAGCTTCAATATCAAAACTAGCTGGCATTTCAGCTGCGACTACCCCAACTAGGTAGTTTTCTAACTCGATTTTTAAAATACTACCATTACTTCTATAAATTGTAACTATAGGTGTTTTTATGTTATAACTTCCTAAACTAAAAGATCCATATACTTTTTTTCCTTTTACTAATACATAAGGTCTTATTTTATAATAATAGGTTTTATTTTGTTTTAACTTTGTATCTTGGTAATTCAATGATTTTGTTGTTTTTATCAAACTATAACCTTTATCTTTACTACTAGAACGATATATTTGATAACCAACTGCATTTTTTACTTTGTTTATTTTTATATTAATAGTATTATTATTAACTTTTTCAATTTTAAATCCTACTTTATCTAATTTAGGAGTTACTTTAACAATATTAGAGTTTAAACTATATACTTTTTCTCCTTTTACTATTTTATAAGCTTTTACTTTATAGTAATAAGTTTGATTTATTTTTAGTTTAGTATCAGTATAACTTAAACTTTTAGTACTTCCAATAAATTTATAGGTTTTATTATCATATGATCGATAAATTCTATATCCTACTGCATCTTTTACTTTTTTTATATTTAAGGTTACTTTATTATAATTTAATTTATAACTTATTTTAGTTTTACTGTTATAATTACTTACTAGTTTTATATCGTTTTCTTTAACTAAGGTTATATTATTATAATTATCTTTATACAAATTTATATTATATGATGGAAGAGTAGCTATATTGTTTAAAACTAATGATGTTAACATTACACCATTTATTACTAAGACTATTTTTTTATAGTTTATTTTATCTTTTAAATTGTTGATATATTTTTTTATTTGATAGTACAAGTTATTATTATTTGAACTATCAAATAGACTAAATTCATAGTTGATATCTAAATATAAATATAAGGTATCGTTTTTTAGTTTATAACCATTTATCATCTAAATCACCATTATTATTATTTACTTATTATGTTTATTAATACTTACAATTAAAAAAAATAGAAATATTGTTTTTATTTCTATTTTATGTTTAATTAAGGTGTTAGAACTAATCTAGTTAATTACTTTTTAAATCAAAGATAGGTTATAAATGGTTTTTATTTAGGAGATAATACAAGGCGAGTGGAGTTGTTGATGTTGAAATAACCACTGTTGGTGCTGAAGCTAAACACTCCAGCATTATTAACGTTATTATAGTAACCACCACGCTGGAACCATGGGTTACTAGAGTTGACGAAGATAGCGCTATCGTCATACCAACTACTACGTCCACTACTATTAAGTGGCCCCATCTCTCCTGTGGCATCCCCTAATATTCTTGTACTATAGTCACTTGATAAACTATTCGTATCTTCATAAACATCAAAATATTTTGTTAACTCTGTATATTGTTTTATTGGATCACTGTCGAATCCACCATTAGTTAATCTTGTACTATCTAAACCTTTTCTATATCCTGCCACATATTCGTATGCTCCACCTGACATATCATAGACTCCTGTTATATTACCAGTTGTGCTTGCTTTTTGACCTTGTTTTGTATTATATGTATTTTCTGTACATGTAGTTGATGAATATGAAGCTGATGCACTATCTCCTGCTATTCCTGTTACATAATTACTACAATTATTTATATATACTTCTTTTTCTGAATCTGTAGTATAATTAATATTTCCATATTTTCCATATTTTGAATGAGATAAATAAGCCACTGCTCCCCATTCTGTATTTTTCATCATATGACTATCTAATCCTCTATTAAAATTATATAATGCTTGGAAAAATGTATTTATTTTTTGAGTTCTCCATGAATATACATTTGGTTTTACTATTATCTTTTTTGGTAAATCATCTGTATATGATACTGT
>CANQER010000027.1 GCA_947595415.1 uncultured Bacilli bacterium | reverse complement strand
AACTAAAGCTTCTAAATACCCCCCCCCATTTGCTATTTGCTAACATATTTCACTCTTCCTTTATCTACTATTTATTACATTACTAATATACCATTAAATAACCATTTATTCAAGTATGTAATATATTACTTTACATAATATCTATAATTATAATCCCTAAAAAGGTTTCTTATTAACCTCAATAGACCCAGCTTTTTTAATAGTCCTACTACCATATTTACTATTTATCTCATCCACAACCTTATCAAGCCCACTATCCTTATCTCTATCATCTAAATTTTCAAACATCGATATTTGATGAAAAGTATTAGTCGTAAGACCATCAAGTCTAATCCCAATAAGCCTAATAGAATCCTTATTATCCATCTCATCATAAATTTTTTTAGAAATTTCATAAATCTCAGACGTAATATTAGTAGCATTATCCAACTTCTTTTGATGAGACTTTCTTCTAAAATACTTATCCTTTAATACCACAGCTATAACACTCGCATATTTATTTTGTTTACGCAACCTTAAACCAACCAACTCAGACAAAGAAAACAAATACTTATAAACCTCTTCCTTAGAAACAACATCATGATCCAAAGTAGTCTCATTACTAATACCCTTAGGTTCACTATACTTTCTAATAATCAAATCATCATCTATCCCATTTGCCATATTAATCAAACGAATAGCTTGATTTTTAAAATAAATTTGTAACTTAGCTACATCAAAACAAGCTAAATCCCCTATCGTATTTATCCCTAACTTTTTTAACTTTAAACTACTCTTCTTTCCAACCCCAAACAAATCATCAATAGGAAGTGGCCACATCTTAGATTTTATCTCATCCTTATATAAAGTATGAACCTTATCTGGTTTAGAAAAATCAGAAGCCATTTTAGCACATAACTTATTATAAGAAATCCCCACATTAACAGTAAAACCCAATTCATTTTTAATGCGATCCTTTATTAAATAAGCAAAATCTAATTCACTTTTATACCTATTTTTAATAGGTGTATAATCTAGAAAACACTCATCTATCGAAAACACCTCAATATCAGGTGTATATTCACTTAAAAGACTAAACAACTTCTTAGACATTTTTTGGTATTGATAATAATTAGGAGGATACACCTTTAAACTAGGACATTTATTTCGTGCCTCAAATAAAGTATCAGCTGTTTTAATCCCTAACTTCTTACAAGAATTAGACTTAGCTAAAACAATACCCCTTCTTTTAGACTCATCTCCTCCAATAACAGCATAACTATTCCTAATATCATATTTATAACCCTTATCCAAAAGTTCTAAAGCAGTCCAAGATAAAAAAGCATTATTAACATCAATATGCATAATTATTTTATCCATAAATCCCCCTATACATTAAACAGATTAGTTATAAACAAAAGTAGTAATCCAATCCCAACCCCTAAACTACATAGTTTAGGATACTTACTTTTAATAATTTTGGGAAATAATTCAAAAATAGTAATATAACCAATCATACCTATTGTAAGTGATAATAAAAATCCTAAAAATGTTTCACTTATAATTAAACCATTTAAAATAAACATAAGTAGTCCACCTATAAAAGTTGACATTGCGATAATTAAACTTAAAACTATTGTTTTACCTTTACTAATATTATAAAAAGTAGAAGATATAACCATTCCAAGAGGAACATTATGTAAAATAATACCCACACCTAAAAGTAAACCCAAATGCATAGAGGCTGTTAAGGTAGTGTATAGAGCCATACCCTCTATAATGTTATGAATTCCTAAAGCAATCCCAGCAATAATACCAATGTGAAACAAATTTTGATCACTATTATCATCATGATCAGGAATAAATATATCTAATACTTTAGTCAAAACTAACCCTAAAATAATACCTAATATTAATAAATACATTTTATTTCCCAAAACTTCAACAGTTTCTGGAAGAAGATCAAAAAGCGCTAATGAAACCATCACTCCAAAAGCAATACTCATTGAAAAATATATAAACTTATGATTGCTTTCAAACATAAAACTAATAAAAGTTCCAAGTAAAAAAAACAAACTAACACATAAAATAAGTATTAATTCAAACATAAGACCACCATAAATATCTTAACATAAAATATAAAAAAAAGATATAAAAATTATATCAATTCTTTATCAATTAAAACATCAATAGCCTCTCTTATACAAGCATCTCCACCTTTTCTAGATAATACTACACTAGCTACTTGTTTTGTTTTATCTAAAGCATCATTTGGCGCAAAT
Organism: uncultured Bacilli bacterium; assembly: GCA_947595415.1. Taxonomy (GTDB): domain Bacteria; phylum Bacillota_I; class Bacilli_A; order RF39; family UBA660; genus CANQER01. The sequence goes on along the minus strand of CANQER010000027.1, from coordinate 9,033 downwards.
GAAATATAACTATACTTCATTGCTTCAATATCATTTTCATCATCACCAATATAGGCAATTTCTTCTCTTGTTACTCCATATTCTTTACTTATTTTTTCTATTACTTCTTTTTTATCTTCAACATTTTGATAGATTTGATCTATCCCTAATTCTTTACATCGATATTCAATTATTTTTGAATGTCTTCCTGTTATTATTATTGGTGTAACACCTTTATTCATTAACATTTTTAAAGCATATCCATCTTTAACAGAAAACGATTTAAACAATTCACCATTTTCTGTTATATTTATTTTTCCATCTGTTAGCGTCCCATCTACATCACTAAAAAACAACTTAATCATTACTTACTCCTTTATATTTTTTATATACTTGATTACAATGTTCCTTATCTGACGCTATTTTTTTACTACTATCTAACATACCTAATAATATATTTAACTCTTTTAAATTTACATTGAAATTTTCGATAAAATAGTTAACATGACTTGGAGTACATCCATGGTTTGCTGATAACAAATATTTTTGTTCATAACCCCATTTATATTCTTTTGTATATTCCTTGATAACTTCATTTATTATTTCATAGGCTTTGTCTATATTGTAATCTTTGTTTAACTTTCGATTGATATAACTTATTAGTAATTCAGTTGGAACATTTCCTGCCCCTTTTCCCATTCCATCTAAGGAACTATCAATCATTTTATATCGATCAGTAGGCATATTTATAAATTCTAAACTATTTGCGTAAGCCATTTGTCTATTATTATGGCCATGGAAACCTAACATTACATCTTCTTTTAGGTTACTATCTATATATTTGAATAGTTTCCTTACATTTTCTGGATACATTTGTCCAAAACTATCTACTATATATAAAGCTTTTATATTACTTGGTGATTGATTTATAAATTCTACTAATTTTGTTAATTCTTCTTCACTATAGTTAATAATAACCATTGGTTGAATATAAACATCATAACCTTTTTTACTTATGATTTCTATACATTTTAAAGCTTCATCTAAGTCTTTTTTATGAAAAGCTAATCTAATTCCATCTATGGTGTTTTCACTTCTATCACCTAGTTTATTAAAATCAAAAGTATTATAATCTATCATTGCTACATAAGTTATATTGTTTTTTTTATCTTTAATGAAGTTATTTACTGCTTTATCGTCTATAAACTGAGTTCTATTAAATTCTGATCCTTTATCACTGATATAACCTACTTCTATTATATCTACCCCTACTTCTTCTAATCCTGTTTTTATCTTTTCCATATCAGATGATCCAAAATTAAATGAATTAGCACATCCTCCATCTCTAAGAGTACAGTCTAAAAGTAAGAGTTTATTATTTACTTCTAAATTATTGATGTTGTAAAAAAGTTCTGCCATTTCAAAATCTTTAGGATAATTTATATCAATTGATTCTTTAAATGATACTTCAACTGCTTTTGGATTTACGCCTATTCTTCTTTTATAGTTTTTAAATACTTCTTTTGTAAATACGTAAACTCCTGATGTTTCTCTATAAATTGGATCTAAATCTTGACTTCTTGGTAGATTAGTCGCATCAAAATTTAATGGTTCTCCTTCTTGCCATAAATAGTCTTGGATTTTTTCTGCTGTAAATGATGAATCATATCCAGATAATACATTTTCTATACATTTGTCTATTGTTTCAGTTGTTATATATGGGGCTGTGGCATGAGCATAAACATATATATCTGAATCTATGGTATTTGAAAATTCTGTAAATATTTGAGTAAAATTTGATGTTTTTTCATCCAAATATTTTGGTCTTTTTAAAAATTTTACTTTTTCTGTTTCTATCATATAGTTTTTTATTTCTTCATCACTACAGTATACATATATTTCATCTATTTTTTCACTTTTATCTAATGATTCTAATATATGTTTTATTAGTGGTTTTCCACCTAACATTTTGGTATTTTTTCCAGGTAAACGTTCATTATTTAATTTTATTGGTACTATTGCTTTAACTTTCATATAATTTACACCTCATTACTTTCTAAAACATCTTCTAAGTTCTTTCTTTCGTATACTTCTAGTACTCCACCTCTTGTACAATTGTATATTTTTATTCCATGTTTTTTAGCATAATCTTCAATAACACTATACATATCCATTACCCTATCATGATAATAATCAGCAACTTCATCTTCTGTTACAATTGTTTTATTTAACTTACTAGCAACCCTTTTCATATCTAATCTTTTTATCTTTTTATCCATATATCCTTTTACAAAGTGGCCATTATTAGATAATGATGAAGTTGCATCAACACCTAATAAATATATTTCTTTAAAGCCCATATCCATTGCTTCACATAACATCAAAGACATTACACTTCCACCAGAATAATGATATGCAAGTGGTGATACAACTTTATATCGACCTTTTTGTATAGCACTTAGTGAATCAAAATACAAAATTTCAAATTTACCATCATAATCTTTCAAACTCTTTTTAAAATGTTTTAATCCAAATGTATTTGCCTGAATGTTATCAATTAATTCGCCTTTTTTTCTTCTTGCATACATTCCATCAGCTAAGAAATAAAAAGTTGGCCTCCAAGTTGTTTTATCATATATTTTATAAATCATATTACAACCAAAAGTAATTTCATTTTTTAACAATTCTAAATCTTCTATTGTTAAACTAGGACCATTACCTATTAAAAAACATCTTTTTCCTTCATAGGCATTTATATATTTTTTTAGTCTTCTAGAATTTTTAGATATAGCAACTACATGAGTTCTTAGAAAACCTACAACCTTTATTTTTAAGTCTTTTATTGGAGTTAATAGCTTCTTTTTCAAACTCAGATAAGATAAAGTATGTTTTTCCCCTTGTTTCAATAAAATAATATCATTACATATCTTATCTAAATTTAAATTTAAAGGTCTATCATCATTTTTTACAAGCTTATAATTATCTAAAAATTTTACTATGTCATCTATATTTGGATCTATATGTTGTCTTACCATTTCTTTTAATTCTTCTGAATAGGCATCTAAATAATTCGTATAATATAATTTATTTTTTTCATTATACTTTTTAGTTTCATAAAATATATCAGCATTAGTAATAAGTATATCAGAAAAATAATCAATATACATTTCCTCAACACTAGATAAATCTACATAAAATCCATTATACTTTTCTAAATTCAAAGGTTCATCAAATTTTCTATTATTATTTATTATAATTTGGTATTTATCTTTAAATTTATCATAAAGTAAATCCAATTTCTTTTCATCATAAAAATCTTCATAACAAAACTCATTAAACTTAGTCAAATCTATTTTATAATTAACTAAAATTTTATCTTCTTTTAAACCATATTTATTATAAAAATCTTTTTTAGCTTTTTTTATATTACTTTTTGAAATATTAGTATCAATATCACTTACATTATAGTTTATATACTTATTTTCATATTTTTGAATTCTTTTTTTCTTTCTTTTACCATAATTATTATCATTACGATTAGCTACAACCAAAACTTGTTCACGTTTTAATTTAATTGCTGTATCATTAACTTGATCAAGAATAATATATTTAGCTCTAGCACAATATTTTGGATAAACTAATGAATTTTTTTTAACTTTTACTGTTGATACCTCTTTAATTAATGGTTTTTGAAGTTTTTTATTCCTTAATCCAACAACTATTTGAATACTATTAAATTTTTCATCATATAAAAGTTTTTCATATATTTGCCTCGTAGTATCACTAAAACCATTACTAGCATCTATTAGAACAATTCCATCATCTACATCTTGTTTATATTTTTGATATCTATAAGCATATAGTTTGTAAATGCGTTTCAAAATATTTTTAATTCTATTATTCATAATTTCACAACTCTTTCTCACAAGTAAATACTTATTCCATCCCCCATTATTGATTATACCTATTTTCGTGTTTTTTTTCAACCCTTTTACACATATAATAAAATAATTTATAATGATTTTAGAAAAAGAAAAAATCAATTACAAATCAGCATTAATTCAAATTTAATAATATCTAGCTCCATATTTTAACATACAACAAAAGAAAAGTAAACCCTATTTTACTTTTCTAATGATAAAATACCTACAATCATAAGAACAGTTATTTTTAATATAGTCATCTATATTACTATAATCATTAATTTTTTTAAAAAGTTTATTATCTTTATCACAAAAACCTTTAAGTCTTAACTTACCATATGCCCAATCACCTAGTATATAATCATATCCCTCAAAATAATCTGTATATTTTTCTATAATATCTTCTAATACAAAACCATTTTTATAATCTTTTATAACTTCATATTCCTTATTATCAATAATAACTTTCATAATAACTCCCTTCAAAATGCTTTTTTAACACTATTATATTTACTCAAACTAGAACCTGCATTCCAAGTCATATATCCATCTTTTAAACCTGCATCATTAAGTCCTTTTATTTGTTGTTTTATCTTATCTGTATCATAAACAACATATGGCGATCTTATCGCATCATAAGTCTGAATCCAAGTACGCATCTTAGCTGGGGTAGGAATTTCCTTTTGTCTTTTCATAACATAATTACTCCCCCAAAACTTTAAAAGCTTATATGGTACAGTCCAAACAGGTCTTGAAAAACCATATTCATAAGTATTAAAATGATCTGGATAAGGCATCGCACTAATAACATCAACAATATTAGAAATAGCTGGGAAATATTGCCCATAACCAGTCACATACGTATGCGCAGACTCACCAAACACATCAGCTGATACATAAACACCTAACTTGTGTAATTCATCTGTTGCATAAAACAAAAAATTCTGAATAGCTGAAGCTTTATCCTCATTATATTTATTTCCCATATCAATTACTTTATCTTTTTCTAAATTATAAGTATTATCTGGAAACCTTACATAATCAAATTGAATTTCATTAAATCCCATTTCTGTTACAGCCTCTTTAGCTAAACTAACATTATACTGCCATGCCTTTCTACTAAAAGCTGTTGGCCAATAAGAACCATTATGAATAAAAGGTTTTTTAGTTTTACTATTTATAATTGCATCTTCTTTATTATCTATCGCAAAATAACTATCCTTAAAAACTGTTATTCTACCAATTACATAATAACCTTTATCCTTTATTTTTTTTATATAACTTTTATAATCATCCATCTTGTTTAAAGCCTTTTTATAACTTGTTTTACTATACTTTTTCATCACAAGTGAATCATAAGATGGTGCCATATTATCTTTAATATCAACCACAAAAGAATTGATATTAGAAGAATCAGCTATTTTTAAATACTTAGATATATCCTTAATACAACTACCATTAATATATAAAGCTTTTACTACCTTAGGCATAACATTATCCTTAAAATTAGCTTTTTTATAAGGATAGTAATCTAAATTAGAAGCACTTCCACCACCTAAAGTATCAGTTCTTGCTTGATGAATTTTATAGGTTTTGTTTTCATCATAATTTTTTAAAGCCTCTTTTTTAGATAACTTAGTATACTTAGCATATATATATCTTATATTATCCTTATACTTAATTTTATACATATTAACATTACCATTTTTATCGATAAAATCATATCCTATAACATCAACCTTTGTACCTTTTTTTATCATTGAATCAATATAAATATCATCACTTTCTAGATAGGTAGAAACAGGTGTTCTAATATATACCTTTTTTTCCATAATAAGATTTTCCTTATTACTCTCTAAATTATCTTTTAAAACTAAGTATTCTTTATTCTGATAGATGATTTTAAAATACTCTTTACTATTATTTTCATAAGTTTCTAAAGTATTTTTAACCATCTCTCCTCTTTTAATAAATTCTTTTTTTTGATAATTTAGATCGTACAAAGAAACTTTAGAATGATTTGATTTAATATAATAATCATTTAAAATGGTATCTTCTTTTTTATTACATAAATAAATAGTAATTATGACTAAAGTTATCACACATAATCCTCCCATAATAACTTTACTAATTTTCATAATTTTAACCTTTCTATTTATATATTTAGTATACCACATTTTAAAATTTTATTCTATGGGTACTGTTAAAATAGGGGAACTTTGATCCATACCATTAAAATAATAGTTAGGAATACTACCTTGAATTACCTTAATAGCGATTGGTGCACTAGTTTGAACTAAAGTTTTTTTAGAGGTAAAAGGTAGAATTATTTGTTCATTTACTTCTATTTTAACACTTACTTCAAGTAAGACATTATTAATTCCATAGTTAGTTACTTTTGTATCGATATTACTTAAAATATCACCTACTAAATTTAATCTTACTGGAATTTTAGGACCTAAATTACTTAATAGAGGATTATTAAAAACTATTCCTGATGGTATTTTAAAAACTATTCCTTCTTTTAATTCATCTTTATCATAGTCGACTAAAACATCATCTGGTAGTTCTATTAATTCGATATTTCCTTGTTCGATATATTTTAAATTTAGTTGAATTGTATTAGTTATAGTTACTAAAAATTGATTAACAATCGTAGGATTAAAATCGATTGTTTTGATCTCTCCATCATCGTTTTTAGTTATAATAAATAGTTTATCAACATCAACTTCATCAGTTAGTTGTTTAGATATTGCTTTATTTATAATAATACTAGCTAATTTTTTAGTTTCTAAAGAAGCATAATTAAAAAGGATAGGTGTTACTTTATTATTTATAAAGCTAAACGTAAAATTAATAGCTATAACTATTAATACGATAGTAATCATTAAAATGGTTGTTTTTTTATAGTGATATTTTTTTTTAAGATGTATTTTTTTCATATTATATTTTATGTAATGTATATTTTTTTATAATTGTATCATAATATAAATGGTGATTTTTATGAAGATAAATGATATTATGAGTACAGATTTAGTTATATGTAGTTCAAATGATAGTATATATGATGTTTCTAATTTAATGCTTAAATATGATATTGGTTTTATCCCTGTTCATGAAAATAAAAGGATTATTGGGGTTATTACTGATAGGGATATTTTAATTAAAGCAATTAGTAGTAATTGTAATTGTGATGATAGTATTTATGATTTTATTACTAGGAATGTAATTAAAATTGATAAGTTAAAAGATATTGAAGATGCTTTAGATTTAATGGCTAAAAATAAGGTTAAAAGACTTATTGTTAGTGATAAGGATAAGATTGTTGGAGTTGTATCTCTTTCTGATATAATTAACAATATTACTGATAGTGAAAAACTTATTAATACTCTTAAGTCAATATATGAAATAAATCGTAATATTGATGATTTTGATACTGAGATAGATGAGTTTTATTTATAAAATTTAATATTAAAACTGTATTGTTGGATATTACAATACAGTTTTTATTTTATGGGGATAATACTAGGCGAGAACGTTCATTATCTGATTGATCTTCATCTTCATAAGAAAATCCAAAAAGATCATACCTTGAAAATAAAAGGTAGTCTTTATAGACAAATGAATGAGTTAATTGATACCAATCTTTTGTTTCTGCTGTGGCATCTCCTAATATTCTTCTTGAATAATCAGAACTACTTGTGCCTGACTTATAAACATCAAAATATTGTTTACCATAACTGTCTATTACTGCTTGTGTTAAGTTGTTTAATGATGTTTCACCAAAATCATTATATCCTGCTACCCATGTATATCCTCCACCTGCCATATCATATACTCCTGTTATGTTTCCTGTTGTAGAAGCTCCTGCTCCTGCTGCTCCTTGTCCATTTCCTCTATCTTCTGTTTCATTCCAATTATATGTTCCATTATATCCACTATTTGAGGATGTAGACCCTGAACTTCTCCCTGTTGCATATATTGAATCATTTGGATAAATTTGCTTATTACCAGAGTTATAAATTTGATTTCCCCATTTGCCATATTTAGAATGTGACAAGTAAGCTACTGCTCCCCATTCTGTATTTTTTATCATATGACTATTCAAATTTCTATCAAAATTATAAGATGCCTCAAAAACAAACTTAAAATTGAAAGACATAAGATAAACTCTATTTGGCTTTACTGTTATATTATCAAGAGTTCCTGTTGTACCAAATTTTCCTACCCAAAATCCACTTACCCCCATTGTTGTGAAGGCTGGATGGGTTAACCAATCTCCTTTATTTGTTCCATTATCTACGTCATCTTCCATACTTTGAAATTCTACTACAATTTCTTGTGGTGATACTGTACCTGTACCTACATTAAATAATTTATATCTATATCTTGGTATCCATACAAAATATCCTTTTATTGAATCTTCTTTTATTGTTCCATCTGATTCTATTCTTCCATCATCTGTAAGTATTACTGCATTAGCCCATTCTTGTTTATCATAGTTATACCATTCTTTACTTGTATCTGCTTTTTTTACTACTCCATTGTTATCTATTGTTACTGCTATTAAGTCTCCTACTATCTTTGGATCATTTCCTTTTAAGTTACTATCTACATAACTATTCCCATTTCCTGTTTCACTTTCACTACTACTTCCACAATTACCTTTACTTACTTCTAACTTTCCTTTTTCACCACTTGCACAATACTCTCTATTACTTACATTTTCTGCTACTACATTTCCACTACTATCTACTTTTATTTTTCCACTTTCAAAGTTATTATTCTTTAATTTTAAATCTTTTACACTTATTCCTTCACTTGGTATATTATCTAATCCTTTTTCTATCAAATAATAATCTGTCGCATCTATCGCAAATTCTACACTTCTTTTATAACTTTCACTTCTTACCTTATTTATCACATTTAATAATAATGGTATTGTTATAGTTGCTATAACAGCTAGTATTACTATTACTGCAAGTAACTCTATTAAAGTAAACCCTTTCTTACTATCCATCTTCATTTCCTAATACCTCCCATACTTATATTTTTCTACACTTTCCCACAACAAAAAGCCATGCTTAAAACATGACTTTTAGGTATCATTATTGTATTTACTATTTCCTAA
>CANQER010000026.1 GCA_947595415.1 uncultured Bacilli bacterium | reverse complement strand
CGTGATTATGGGAAATATTTTAATATCAACTATATGTTAGCTAAAGATACTGTTAAAAGAAGACTTGATATAGGTATTACTTATACAGAATTTTCTTATATGATACTTCAATCTATTGATTTTTTGAAACTTTATGAAAACTATGGTGTTAATATGCAAATAGGAGGTCAAGATCAATGGGGTAATATTACATCTGGATTAGAATTGATAAGAAAAATACATGGTCCAGAAGTAAAGTGTTATGGTTTTACAGTCCCTTTAATTACTAGAGCAGATGGAACTAAATTTGGAAAAAGTGAATCTGGGAAATCTTTATGGCTTTCTAAAGAACGTACATCTAGTTATGAAATGTATCAATATTTTATCAATACTGAAGATGAAAAAGTTATTGAATACTTAAAAAAACTAACCTTTTTATCTAAAGAAGAAATTGAATCATTGGAAGCTAGTTTGAAAAAAGAACCAGAAAAAAGATTACCTCATAAGTCTCTAGCTAGAGAAATAATTACTTTTCTTCATGGGAAAGAAGAATACGATAGGGCAGTTAGAATAAGTGAAATGTTGTTTAGTGGGGATATTAAAAGTTTAAGTAGTGATGAGATAAAAGATGGTTTAAAAGATGTAGCTAGTTTTGAATTAGATAAAGATATTGATATTATTAGTTTATTAGTAGATAATAAAATAGCTTCATCAAAAAGAGAAGCTAAAGAGTTTATTAGTAATGGATCTATATCTATAAATGGTGATAAAATAACTGATTTAGAATATGTTATATCTAAAAAAATAGCTATTGATGGTAAACTAGTAGTTATAAGAAGGGGTAAGAAAAAATATTATATTGGAAGTTATAAGTAAAAACTTATTTTTGAGAGTTTTTGGTAGATTAAGAAAGTACAAATTACTTTCTTTTTTACTAGTAAAAAAGAAAAAATTGTTATATAATGAAATAGGAGGAGGAGTTATGAAAAAAGGTTTCAAATTTTTAGTTGCTTTTGTTGCTTTATTTGTAAGTGTTGGATTTGTAGAAGCCAAAGATTATCGATTAGATCTTATGAAAGATTCCACAAAATTAGATGTACAAATCCCAGAAGAAGTAAAACAACAAATGGCAGATGGAACAATCTATTTGGATTTAGATGTTTATTATGATGCAATTGTAAGTGAAAAGACATATAATGGTGAAGTACTTTCTAGTCCAAAAAAAGATTGGAAAGCAAATGGGGGATATCTTGGTTGTAAATTTCAAGAAGATGGAAAAACTTGCGAACTTGTCTATGTAAGTTTTCCAAAAGAATCTAATCTTTTAATCGAAAACACATTAGAAACTTCTTATGAACTAGTTTTTGATAAAGATAATAGTTCTATGGTAGTAAAAGAAGATGCGATTTATACCCCACATCGTCCTATTTCAGCAAATAATGTAACGAATAAAATTATTGCTTTAGGTACGATAAATAATGACACTACTATTTCTACAATTGGCGAAATAAGTGGTAATTTAAATTCTACAGATAAGGGAGTTTATTCTGTTAAGACAGTTGTTCCAAAATTTACTGTAGTGGCAAACAAAGATGCTACTCTTTCTGTTAAGATTACAAATCCTATCAATGGTGTATCTTATGAAGTTTATAAGAGTACTAGTAAAAAAGGAAAGTATAAAAAAGTAGCAACTTTAACAAGCACCAAAACGACTTATAAAGAATCTGGTTCTGCTATTGGAACTACTTTCTATTATAAAGTTCGTGCGATTAGAACATTCGCTGGAAAGAAGACTACAACTTCTTATTCTTCTATTCTAAGTGCGAAAACAAAATTAGTTGCACCAACCTTAACTGTTTCATCTAAGGATAAGACAAGTATCTCTGTAAAATGGACAAAAGTAAGTGGTGCAAATGGATATGTTATTTATAGAAGTACTAGTAAAAAAGGAAAATATAAATTAGTAAAGACAACAACATCTACTAGTTTTACAGATAAAAAATTAACAACAGGAAAGACATATTATTATAAAGTTAGAGCTTATAAAACAGTTTCTAAAAAGAAATCTTATGGATCTTATAGTACTATTATGAATGATGCTCCAAAAGTAGCTGTTCCAAAAGTAAAAGTAGGAAGCTATGACTATAATATTAATAAGATTGTTATTACAAAAGTAAGTGGTGCAAGTGGATATGTCATTTATCGTAGTACCAAATCTAATTCAGGATATAAGCAAATTGCTACAACTACGAAAACTACTTATTATGATAAAAAGTTAACAACAGGAACTACATATTACTATAAAGTAAAAGCTTATACAAAAGTAGGAAAGAGTAAAAAGTATGGAAATTTAACTTCTGCGATTGCGAGAGTTCCATCTTTAAAAACACCAACTTTCAAAGTAGCAAATGGTGTTTCTAGAACCTCTTTAAAACTTACAATTACTAAAGTAAATGGTGCAAGTGGATATGATATTTATAAAAAAGAAAATGAAGAATTTAAACTTTTAACTTCTATTACAGGAACTACTTATACAGATTCTAATTTAACTTTAGGAACTACTTATGATTATCAAGTAATTGCTTATCGTAATGTAAATGGAAAAAAAGTATATAGTAAAGCAAGTACTTCTGTATCTGCTAAGGTTACTCCAGCAAAATTAAAAGTAAGCCTTGAAAGAGTAGCTTACAATCAAATTGGTCTTTCAACATATTTTACAGAAGTAACAGAAGCTGATAATGCAAAAATCTCTATTTACCGAAAGGTAGGATCTAAAGGAACTGTTACCTTAGTAGCAGAACTAGATTATAAAGATGCTTTAATTTCTAGTGAAGATTTAGAGCAAAAAGTTTTAAATGGGGAAGATACCCTAAATCATATTTATGTTATTCAAGAAAGTAATAAATTATACTATGTCGATAGTGATGTTACTGTTGGTCAAACTTACTATTATCAAGTAGTAGTAACTATCAACGATGTTGCCTCTCCAAAGAGTGGTGCAGTTTCTCATAAAGCATATTTAAACACACCAACAGGAATAGTTACAGTTCCTCTTACTTATAAGAAAATAGGAATTGCATTTGATCCTATCGATGGTGCTGATGGATACGAATACTATCGTAGTACAAGTAAGAGTGGAAAATATACAAAAATAGCAGATGGACCTAAATTTGTATATAATTCTTCTGGAACGTTCAATAAGAAGTACTATTATAAAGTTCGTGCATATCGTTATGTCAATGGAAAGAAAGTTTATAGTTCTTATTCTAAAGTATTTTCTTTCAAGACAGGAATTAAAGCACTAGATAATTATCCTATTACTTTAAATGGTACTTATAGTACTGCTAAAATTAAATCTACTTCTTTCTCTGTAAAGAAGACATCTGGAAATTATGTATATTATACTCTTAAAGTAAACTTTGCTAATACTTATTCTATTAGTAAGACAACTTCTAAGCTAACAGTTTATTTCTATGATGAACAAGTAAAATTAACCTATACTTATAGTTTAATTGTTACAATTCCTAAGGGAACAAAGAAAAATTGGAGTGCTAGCTTCGATATCAAAATCCCTAATAATGCTGTATATTTTTACTTTAAATAAAAAGGAAACTATATAGATAGTCCTTGGACTGTTGACAAAGTCAATGGTCTTTTTTTATATATGAAAAAAACCTCATTTTTAGAGGTTTTTATCTGTTATAGAATTCAACGATTAAAGCTTCATTTATTTCAGCATTAAGTTCACTTCTTTCAGGATATCTTAAATAAGTAGCTGTTTTTTTGTTTTCATCATAAGCTACAAATTCAACTCTATTTAAAGTATTTTCCAAAGAAGAATTAATAATAGCTAAATTTTGATCTTTTTCTCTTATTCCAATTACATCACCAGGTTTACAACGATAAGATGGGATATCTACTTTTTTTCCATTTACAGTAATATGTCCATGATTAACTAGTTGTCTTGCACCTTTTCTAGTAGTTGAAAAACCAATTCTATAAACTAAATTATCTAGACGACTTTCAAGTAATTTAAAGAAGTTTTCCCCATGAACACCTTTCATTTTACCTGCATCTTCAAATATTCTTCTAAATTGTTTTTCATTTAACCCATACATAAATCTAAGTTTTTGTTTTTCTTGTAGTTGAATACCATAGTTAGATAATTTTTTAGCTCTTTTTTGACCATGTTGTCCTGGAGCATAAGGTTTTTTAGCTAAATCCTTACCATTTTCTAAAGTAGAAAAACCAAGTCTTCTAGATTTACGATAGGAAGCACCTGTATATCTTGCCATAATGACTCCTTTCTATCAAATGTCATCTGGTTGTTTTGCCAAACTATAGGGTGTTTGTTTGAATATCTTCACTCTGCAGCCAAAGTTACACAATAACCTATATAGTAACAAACACAATTACAGTTTTCAAAACACGCTGCTAGATGCATTCGCATACATATTATATTATTTTTTAAAGGATAAGTCAACTAAAAAATATGTAGTTATAAAATAATATTTAAAAAAATTTTAAAAATGCCAAATTAATTTTCAAAATAGTGTTAAAAAAAGTCGAAAAATATGGTAGAATTGGTATAGGTGATAATATGGATAATATATTACTTATTATTATAACTTTGTTTTTTTTGGCAGTAGTTCTTATAGTAGGTATTTTAAATGTAATTCAACATCGTAAAAATAAGAATTTAAAAAAACAATTAGAAAAGTTAGAAATTGAAAAAAACATGATTGACAGTACACCTATTATACCAGAGTTAGCTAAGTTAGAGTCTTTTTCTAGAAATGAAAAACTAGAACTTATGTATAATGAGTGGAAAGAACGTTTAGATAATATAAAAGGTAATCAAATCCCTAAACTTACAGATATGATTGTGGATGCTGAATATTTGATTTCCCAAATGGATTATAAAGGGGCTTTATATAAAATTGCCAAACTAGAAATGGAAATATATAAAGTAAAAACTAGTTCAGATTTTTTGTTAAATGAAATAAAACAAGTCACAACTAGTGAGGAAAGAAATAGAGCTATTATTACTAAATTAAAAGCAAAATATCGTGATTTATATAAAAAATATAATGAAGATCCCAATTCTTATGGACCTATTAGTAAATCAGTTAGTTTACAATTTGAAAATATAGCTAAACGATTTGAAGACTTTGAAAAAATCATGGAAACAAATCAATATACTGAAGTTACAAGTATTGTTAAGGTTATTGATGAACTTTTGAAACATATGGAAGTTGTCATAGAAGAACTTCCTTCAATCGTTCTTCTTTCAACTTCCATTCTTCCTAAAAAAATTGAAGAAGTAAAATCAGTTTATGATAAAATGGTTAAAGAAAACTATCCATTGGATTATCTAAATGTTGAAGATAATATATCAGAAGCTAATAAAAAAATAAGTGACATTTTAGATCGTGGCAAAGTTTTAAATATCGAAGATAGTTTATTTGAATTAAAAGTTTTATCAGATTATTTTGACAACTTATTTACTGATTTTGAAAAAGAAAAAGTTTTAAGAAAAACCTATGAAGATGCAAGTAAAGTATTTAAAAATAAACTAGATAAATTAAACAAACTAGTAAATGAAATATTTGCTGGAATAGATGATATTAAAAAAATATACAACTTATCTAATGAAGAGATGGATATTTTAAACCAAGTTAATGAAGAGTTAAAAAATATCAATGATGATTATAAAGTATTAGTTGGTCATACTAGTAATCATACATTTGCTTACTCAAAACTAACAAAAGAAATAGAAGTTTTAACAATGCGTTTATCACGTATTGAAGAAATTTTAGATACCTCACTTTCTAATATAGGCAATATGCATGATGACGAGTTAAGAGCAAGACAACAATTAGAAGAAATCAAAATAATTTTAAAAGAATCAAAAGATCAAATAAGAGATTACAACTTACCTCTTATTCCAAAGAGTTATTATACAGAATTAAATGAGGCAAGCGAAGCTATTAAGGAAATAGTAAAAGAATTAGATAAAACCCCAATTACAATTGCGACTTTAAATACAAGAGTAGATACCGCAAGAGATTTAGCTTTAAAACTATTTAGTAGTACCAAAGAAATGATGAAAACAGCTATGTTTGCTGAAATGGCTATTGTCTATGGTAATCGTTATAGAACAAGTGTTGAAGACTTAGATAAAGAATTATCTTATTCAGAAGTATTGTTTTATAAAGGAGAATACCAAAAATCTTTAGAATCAACTATTAATATTTTAAACAAAGTAGAACCAGGTATATATGAAAAACTACTTAATTATTATGAAAACTAATAATATTAAATAGGAGGTAACAAATGGGAAAAATTTTAGTGACTTATGTAAGTTTTAGTGGCGTAACTAAAAAAGTAGCAGAAGAAATAGCGAATCTAACTAAAGCAGATATCCAAGAAATAAAACCTAAAATACCCTATACAAACGAAGATTTAGATTGGCGTAATAGTAAATCTAGAAGTAGTTTAGAAATGCAAGACTTAAATTCAAGACCAGAAATAGAAGAAATGCAAGATATATCTATTTATGATACTATTTTTATAGGTTATCCTATATGGTGGGGTACTTTCCCAAGAGAAATAAATACTTTTATTGAAAAATACGATTTAGCTAACAAAACAATAATTCCTTTTTGTACATCAGGTGGAAGTGGTATAACTGAATCAATACTTGACTTTAAAAAGTATTTGTTAAACTCTAATATTGTTGAGGGAAAAAATCTTAACATGTTTAATGTTAAATCATTTGTTGAATCGTTAAATATTAACTTATAAAAGTATTTTTAAGAACTAAAATAATTAGTTCTTTTTTTTATCAGTAATTAATATAGTAATTTGAATAAAATAAAGTAGGGTAAAAAAAATGATTTTATTTTTAAATTATGTGATATAATATTTATTTGCAGAGGTGAGCAAAATGAAAAATGTTTTAAATATAAGTAGTAAAAATATAAAAAAACTTATAAAAAAACAACGTTTTGAATTAATACTTTTAAATATAATGCCAGAAATAAAAAAAACATAGTAATACCTAAAACTTTATAATATTTTTAGGAGGGATACTATGCGAAAAATAACGAATTTTATTGTAAAAGGAAGATATATATTTTTAGCGTTATTTGTAATAATGGCTATTTTTAGTTTACATTTAATGACAAAAGTTAATATAAATGAAGATATCATGGAATATCTTCCTAAAACATCTGAAACTAAAATTGGTAAAGACATAATGGAAGAAGAATTTCCTAAAGAAGATACTTCAGTACTTAATGTCATGTTTAAAAATTTAACAAATAAAAACGATACTTTAAAAAAACTAGAAAACATCAAGGGTGTAAGTTCTGTTTCATATGAAAATACAGATGAATATAATAAAAATAAATACACTTTATATGTTTTAAATGTAGATGATTATGCTGATTCTAAAAAGGCTAGTAATGTTTATAACTATGTTAAAGATAACTTTAAACCAGCAGGTATGAGTGGTTCTATTTATGATGAAAATAAACCAATTTTACAGTTATGGATAGTAGGTCTTGCGATAGTTTGTGCGATGATAATTCTTATTATAATAAGTGATTCTTACCTTGAACCATGGCTTTACTTAATTTCTATTGGAATAGCTGTCTTTATAAATAAAGGTACTAATATTATGTTTGATAGTGTATCTTCGATAACTAATTCTATTGTAGCTATTTTACAACTTGCTTTGTCAATGGATTATTCTATTATGTTATCTAACAGATATAAACAAGAAAAGAAAATTCATCTAAATAAAATAGAAGCTATGAAAGAAGCTTTATATCATTCTTTTAAATCAATATCAAGTAGTTCAGTTACGACAATTGTAGGTTTACTTGCCCTTATATTTATGAGTTTTACAATTGGTAGAGATTTAGGGTTTGTTTTAGCTAAAGGGGTTTTATTAAGTTTAATCAGTATATTCTTCTGTCTACCAGCTTTACTTTTAATGTTTGACAACTTGATTTTAAAAACCCAAAAAAAATCACCAAAGTTTAATTTAACTAAACTAGGTAATTATATATATAAAACTAGATATATACAGTCTATTTTAATCATTGGAATTTTTATCGTTTCTTACCTTTTAAAAGGTAATATTGCAATTCTTTATACTGGATCTGAACAAGATAAAGTTGGAGCTGTTTTTAAACCAATAAATCAAGTAGCTATTGTCTATAACAATAAATATGAAGATTTTATTTCTTCTTATTGTAAGAAATTAGAAAAAGATAAAAAAATAGATCAAGTTTTATGTTATTCTAATACTATCAATGAAGAATTAACTTATGATAAATTAAATGACAAGTTTAAAGATTTAGGACAAAATACAAAAATTGATGATTATTTAATTAAACTTATCTATTACAAATATTATAATCAAAATGAAGATAACAAAATGAGTTTAAATGACTTTATTTCATTTATTAAATCTGATATTTATACAAATAATAATTTTAAAGATTTGGTAGATCAAAATACCAAGGATAATATAAATTTACTAGAAAATTTTATATCACCATCACTAATAAATCAAAAAAGAAATATCGAAGAAATAGCTAGTATTTTAGGAATGAAAAAGGAAGATGCTAAAAATATATTAATTTATTACAATAGTAAAAATGTTAAGACAAAAATGACGATCAAAGAATTTTTAGATTTTATGTTAAAAGATATAGTTAATGATCCAAATTATTCAAAGAGTTTATCTAAAACTACTATTTCTAAGTTAAAACAATTAAGAAATATTACAAATTCCAATCAAAAAATGGATGCTTATGAAATTTCTAAGTTATTTAATATAGATCAAAATACAGTTAATCAGTTGTTTTTGTTTTATAGAACAAAAATAGAAAGTAATACTAAAATGACTTTACATGAGTTTTCTATTACTTCTCTTGATATGGCAAGTCAAGATGAATTTAAAAATATGTTTGATAAAAATGTTATAAATTCTTTAGAGGTTTTAAAAACCTTAAGTGATGATAATATTATAAATTCTAATTTAGATCAAAATACGATGAAAGATCAACTTAATAAACTTGGTTTAAATTTAGATGATGATATATTATCACTTCTATATATTTATTATACTGGTTATAATACAGATTCTAAGTTAACTTTAGATACTTTTGCGAAAACAGCTTTAGAGATATCTAAAATACCTAGTTATAAATCATATTTTAGTAGTGATGATTTAAACTTATTAGAAATTATTGCATATTACAATAAACCTTTAACAAAAAGTGATTTATATCAAAAATTTGGAATAAACATTAATTTACAAGCAAAATTAGATAGTGTTCTTCCTAGTCAAATAACACCTATAGAATTTATTAATTTCCTATTTAACAATCAAGAAATTGTACAAAATTTAGATAGTACAACATTATCATTTTTAACTAATTTAAAAGGTATGTTAGAAAATATTACACAATCTTATAGTACTAATCAGTTAGCTAATATACTTCAAAAAGACAAAGATGTTGTAAGGGTAGTATATGGTTTTAATGATTATAAAACTAAAAATATTAAAATTTCTGTTAAAGAGTTAATTAATTTTCTATATGCTAATAAATCTAATCCTTTGTTGACTTCATATTTAGCTAATGTTAATGATACTTTAAATTTAGCTTATCTAATAGTTAATAATACTAAAAATAGTTATGATTATAAAAATATAAGTAAGATAATTAGCATAGATGAAAATGAGGTAAAACAGATATTTGGAGTTTATGACTATAACCACTTTTCCACAACATTGACACCACTTGAGTTTGTGAATCTAATCTTAAATAATAAAGATGATAAGTTATTATCTGGTAAAATATCTAACTCTATGATAGATGAGTTAAATGTTGTTAAAAGGGTAATAATTAAATCTATAAATAAAGAAAAACTTTCATCTTCTAAGTTAGGTTCATTATTAGGTATAGATAATGATACAGTAAGTTTACTTTTTGGTTTGTATAATACTAAATATATTAAATCAAATAATAAGATTTCTTTAAAAAATTATGTTGATTTTATTGTGAAAGATGTAATGAATAATAAAGATTATTCAGCTAATTTTGATAAAGACAATAAAGAAAAACTAACAACAATAAATATTTTAATGGCTAATTCGTTAAATGATTTAAAATATACATCGAATGAAAGTTACAATCTACTAAGTAATTTAAGTGATAATTTGGATAAAACTTTAATTGAGTTAGTTTATATGTATTATGGAAGTAGTAAAGAATATGACAAGTCTTGGACAATGACAGTTGAAAAGTTTATCAATTACTTGAATTTAGATATTATAACAGATGAAAGATTTAATGATTTTCTAAACTTTAAAAAGAAGACATTAATTATGGATTCTAAAAAAACTATTGACAAATCTAAAGATTTGATTGTGTCAGATAAGTATTCAAGGGTTGTATTAAATACTATGTATAATTTTGAAGATAAAGATACTTATAAATTTATTAATTCGATTGAAAATGAGATTAAGGGTAAGGATGATATATATATAGTTGGAAACTCGAATATGGCAGTAGAAATGAGTAGGACATTTAATAGTGAGTTAAATAAAATTACTATATTAACGATGATATTTATTTTCCTTGTGGTAGCTATTACGTTTAAAGATTTAATTATTCCTATTGTTTTAGTGTTAATTATTCAAACAGCTGTGTATTTAACGATGAGTGCTATTTCAGTAGCAGGAGGATCAGTTTATTTTATATCTTTGTTGATTGTTCAAGCGATACTTATGGGAGCAACCATAGATTATGCAATTGTTTATACTTCATATTATCGTGAATCACGATTAACTATGGGGATAAAAGATTCTGTTATTAATGCTTATAATAGGTCAATAAATACAATAATTAGTTCATCTTCAATTTTAATAATTGTTACTTTAGTAGTATCAGGATTTGCTTCTATGATTGCTGCTAAGATATGTGAAACAATTTCTGAGGGGACATTTGTTTCAGTGATTTTGATTTTATTTGTTTTACCTGGTGTCCTTGCGACAACTGATAAACTAATTTGTAGAAAAGGCTATTATAAAGAAAAATAAGTTAATGTAGTTTAAGACTGTTGATAAATTCAATGGTCTTTTCTTTTGTTGCTTATTTTTGACAAATAAGTTATTATAACTCGCTTTTATTATGTGAAAATGATATGATTTAATTGGATAGTGGAGAGTTAAATAAAAATTCAGTTACTCAAAAAATTTGAATAACTGAACTAAAACACAAAATTATAATAATAATTTTTATAACCTAGATACAATGTTAATTTAAAAAAATTAATCGTAAAAAAATAATATCAAAAACTAAAGTTGAT
>CANQER010000025.1 GCA_947595415.1 uncultured Bacilli bacterium | reverse complement strand
TAATAATATCTATAAAACAGGATTATATGTAAAAGATAGTATTACAGGTATTGGTACTCTTACTTTTATTGATCCTGAAACTAAAACATTTGGGGCATTAGGTCATGAAATAATAGAAAAAACAACAGGTCAAATATTAGAAATAAAAGATGGTAAAATATTTGAAACTAGTGTTACAGATGTAAAACGTAGTGAAAATGGAAACCCTGGTGAAAAAAACGCTACTTTTTATTCAGATAAAGAAAATGGAAGTATAAAAGAAAACACAGAACATGGTATTTTTGGTACTTATGAAGGAAAAATACCAGATAAAAAATCTTATAAGATTGCGAATATAGATGAAATAAAGTTAGGTAAAGCTAAAATTTTGACAGTTTTAAATGATGAAAATATCAAAGAATACGATATTAACATAACTAAAATTAATAAAAATAAAACAACTAAAAATATGTTGTTTGAAATTACAGATAGTGAATTATTAAATAAAACAGGGGGAATAGTTCAAGGAATGAGTGGTAGTCCTATAATTCAAGGAGAATATATAATTGGGGCTGTTACTCATGTAGTAGTAGATGATCCTAAAAAAGGTTATGGGATTTCGATTGTAAATATGTTAGAA
Organism: uncultured Bacilli bacterium; assembly: GCA_947595415.1. GTDB lineage: Bacteria > Bacillota_I > Bacilli_A > RF39 > UBA660 > CANQER01. The sequence continues at coordinate 10,889 of CANQER010000025.1, read as the reverse complement.
GAAGCAGAAAATTAGAGACTATAAAGTCTCTTTTTAAATAAAAATAGCTGCAGATATAGTCATTGCGATCATTGCTAATAAAGATAAAATCGCAACTATTTGGCGTACTCTTTTTTTCATGTTTTCACCTCATACTAATATTATAATATATTTTTTTTAATTTTGGAATAAAATATAAAAATTTTAATATATTTTATTAGAGGTGACTTATGAAAAAAAAGGTGGACAAACTAAATATTCATATCAATAAAAAACTATTAATTTTTTTAATAACTTTAATAGTCGTAGGAATAATATTAGGATCATTATTTACAATCATTTTATCAAAATCAGATAAATCTTTAATTACTGATTACTTAAATACTTATGTAAGTAATATAAATAACCATAAATTAGACTATATAAGTGCTTTAAAACAAGGTTTAACAAGTAATATTTTATTTGTATTAATTATTTGGTTATTAGGTATTTCTGTAATAGGTTTACCTATAATTATATTTATGTTTTTTAGTAAATATTTTATTATGGGATTTACTATAAGTAGTATTATAACTAATTTTAAAATAAAAGGATGTCTCCTTTCTTTCATATACATATTTCCCCATTATATAATAAATATTTTGGCTTTTTTACTTTTAATGGTATATTCGATTAGTTTATCGTTAAAAATAATAAAGAGTTTACTTAAAAAGAAAACAATTGATTTTAAAGTTATTATGAATAAATATTATGTTGTTTTAATAATCAATTTAATAGTTATTTTACTAACAACTTTATATGAAGTATTTATCGTTCCTTATCTATTTAATATGTTTGTTTAAAAATAGTTTTTTTATATAAAATATGATAAAATATTGTAGTAGGGAAGTGATAGTATGAAAGTTGTTTTAGGGATGAGTGGAGGAGTAGATAGTAGTGTAGCAGCTATTCTTTTAAAAAAACAAGGTTATGAAGTAATTGGTTTATTTATGCGAAATTGGGATTCTTCTATTAATAGTGATTACTTAGGTAACCCTAATTTAAACGATGATATATGTCCTCAAGAAAAAGACTACAACGATGCTTTAGAAGTTTGTAAGAAACTTGATATTAAACTATATCGTTGTGATTTTATAAAAGAATATTGGGACTATGTCTTTACTTATTTTTTAGATGAATTAAAAAAAGGTCGTACTCCTAATCCAGATATTATGTGTAATAAATATATTAAATTTGATATGTTTATGGATGAAGCTTTCAAATTGGGTTGTGATTTTATAGCAACAGGTCACTATGCTAAAACTGTAGATGGTAAACTCTTAAGAGCTACTGATGATAATAAAGATCAAACTTATTTTCTATCACAAGTTCCTAAAGAAAAATTTAAAAAAGTTTTATTTCCAATAGGGGATTTAAAAAAAGATGAAGTTAGAAAAATAGCTTCTGAGTATGATTTAATAACAGCTAGTAAAAAAGATTCAACAGGAATCTGTTTTATTGGGGAAAGAAATTTTACAAATTTTTTAAAAAACTATTTACCTAATCAACCAGGTGATATATTAGATGTTAAAACGAAAGAAAAAGTTGGTACTCATATAGGACTAATGTATTACACAATTGGTCAAAGAAAAGGATTAAACATAGGAGGAAGTAAAGATAGAATGTTTGTAGTAGGAAAAGATGTTTCTAAAAACATTTTATATATCTCTTATGGTGATAGTGAGTATTTATTTACTGATTCATGTATAGTTTCCAATGTTAACTGGTTAGGTGATGAAAAACTAGATAAATGTACAGCTAAGTTTAGGTATCGTCAACCAGATGTCGAAGTAAATTTAGAATGGTTAGATGATGACAAAGTTTTAGTAAAATACGCTAAATTAGTAAAAGCTGTTACTCCTGGACAAGCATGTGTTTTTTACAAAGATTTGGAATGTTTAGGAGGGGGAATTATCGAAGAAGTAAGAAAAAATGGCAAAAAATTATGGTATCTTTAATTTACTTATTATTTACACTTGACAATTGATAAAAAAATGATAAAATGATAATAGGAGGGTTAAAGATATGAACAGGTTAAATGAATTATTGCATGAATTAGGAATATCAAAAGTTAAATTGGCAAAGTTTTTAGGTGTTTCTAGGCAAATGATTTACAACTATTTAGAATTAGATGATATTAATAAATGGCCTAAAGATAAAAAAGTTCTATTACTTAATTTATTAGGTGTTAAGACAGTAGAGGAAATAGACGATATTAAAGTAACAACTGATTATATATTAAATGTAGAAACTAGATTAAATAATTTATTTGACAACAGTATTAAAAGCGAAATAAACGATAATAATGCTATTTTTAATGGATTAAGTAAAAGAAAAAAAGAAATTTTACATTCTATTATTGATATTGCACGTGAACAATTAGCAGAAGATGATGATACTTCGTATTATTTATATAAATATTTGTATCATTTCTTACAATCAGTTGAAAATTCATCTGAACTTAGATATATCTTAGCGTATGTTGCCAAAGCAACAGGTTTTATCAAACCAATGGAATTTGCTTTTAACGAAGAAGAACAGTTTATTTTTGAAAGTATATTGTTCTCTGCTATGACATTATATAATGGTGGAGGAGCTTCAAAATCAAAAATCGCTGAATCTCATAGACGATTCGTTAATCAAATTGAACAAAAAATGGAAGAAAAAATGAGTCGTACAATGGAACTTAATACTTGTAAAGTTCAAGCTTTAAAAGAATTAGGATATACTGAAATAAACGAAAAAAATGCTTCTGAAGTATTAGCTAAAATAGTAGAAATACAATCAAGATCAGTAGTAAATTAAGAAAATCATCTTGATTTTTTTAATGATTATTAACTTCCTATAATGTATATTATGTTAAATAGAATGATTTTTCCTTTTTTTAACAAGTATATTTAGTATTTAATAGTTAATAATACTAATGGGTGATAAAAATGAAAAAGAACAAGAATAATTTACAATCAAATAGTAATAGAATTGCTAACGAAACAAATAAACAAATAAGTTCTCGTAGTAATAATAATGTTACTAATAAAAAAGATTTAGGTTTTGCTAATCAAAATTCAAATGAAGTACAAAATAGTTCTTCTAAAATGAATGATTGTAAATAGCCCAATAAAAAGAGATATTTATTTATCTCTTTTACTTTAACATTAAATGGGATATATACATAACTATTATTCCTATGACAAAATAAATAAATGTTTGATATTTTTGTTTATATTTTAAAGAATTAGGTAATAATTCATAAAATGATATATGTAACATTATTCCTGCAATAAAAGCATAAATAAATCCCATTATTTGACTTGTTACAAAAGGTTTTAAAATAATCCAAGCAAGTATAGCTCCTAAAGGTTCAGATAAACCTGAAATTAAAGTATAAAATATAGCTTTTCCCCTACTTTTTGTAGCATAATAAATAGGGATAGAAATACTTATACCTTCTGGGATATTATGTAAAGCAATAGCTAAGGTAAGACTTATTCCTAAAGTAAGATCATTGTTACTAGTTAAAAAAGTCGCAATACCTTCTGGAATATTGTGAAGAATAATAGCTATCATCGCAATTACCCCTACCCTATAAAGTTTTTTATCACTTATATTGTTATGTTCATAATTATCAGGTAAGTATTTATCGATTAAAAAAGAAAATATAATTCCTATTGTTATAAATATTCCAATTATGATAATAGATGGAAACAAATAAAACGTTTTACTAACTTCCCTTAATGAACTAGGAATTAAATCACAAATTGATACACAAATCATTACTCCAGCTGCGAAACTAATTGATTTAATGATAATATTATTATCGCTTTTAAAAAAAATTAAAAATGTTCCAAGTAAAGTAGAAGCTCCAGCTAGACAAGTAAGAAGTAATGCATAAATACTATTCATATTATCACCTACTAATTATATGACAAAAAAACTTCGAATTTAACGTCGAAGTTTCTTTATTTCATTTTTACTTATTATATCTACTTGTCTAGAATCATTTATCTTACTAATTGCTTTATTTATTGTAAAAGAATCTAATTTTGATGTTTTTAAAAATTCAAAAGTTTTATCTGAATATTTTATATAACAAATAGATATTAGCCAAGCATTAGCCATTTTAACATAATAATTATCGTTATTTATATTATTACTTATATTTAATACTTTATCAATATAATCATCGTTTAAATAGTGATTTAGTAGTAAAGTTAAACCAAATCTTATCATATAATCATTACCATTTAAACATTTTAATATATAGTTATACCCTTTTTCTTGATTTTTTTTAAACTGTTTTAAAGAAGCTGATACTAAATCATTAGTTGCCCAATTATCAATGTATTTTACAAAATCATCTAACAATTTTAACAATTTATCAAAATCTTTAACAAAAGATAAGATAAAACCATGAATAACAACTTCTTCATATGTTTCATGAGTATTTATTTTAATAAATTCATCATAGTTAGTTTTACTTATTTGTTTTGCTAGTAATTTAAGATTATTAGTTCTAATTCCTATTAGTTTAATAGAATCGTTTTTAAGTAGTTTAAAATGAAAATCTTTATATTTTTTATCTTGTAAAGTATATAAGTAATCTATAAATTTTTTATAGGTTTTTTTATTCCATTTAACATCAACCATTTATAGTAAATCCTTTAAAAAACTACTTCCAATTTTAGGTTTAGTAACGTTAAAATTATCAGCAATAGTAGCTCCAATATTAGCAAAAGTATCTAGATTATCTAATCTTTTAGGTTGTTTAAAATCCTTATTATAAATTAATACAGGCGTATTTTCACGAGTATGATCTGTTCCAGTATAGGTTGGATCATTTCCATGATCAGCTGTAATGATAAGTAGATCATCACTATTTAAACTATTAATAATGTCATCTAAATTATCATCAAATTCTTTAATAGCCTTAGCATAACCTAATACATCTCTTCTATGACCATATTTAGAATCAAAATCGTTTAAATTAGCAAAACATAAACCAGTAAAATCTGTTTTTAGCCATTCTTTTATTTTATTAATACCATCTAAATTGTCTTTTGTCTTCATACTTTTAGTAACCCCATTATTGTTAAAAATATCACTTATTTTACCAAGTGCAATAACATCATAATTGTTTTCCTTTAGATAGTCTAAAACAGTTTTAGAAGCAGGATCTAAAGCATAATCATGACGATTAGGAGTTCTTACAAAATTACCTGGAGTTCCAATAAATGGTCTAGCAATAATTCTTCCTACTTTCCATTCTTCTTTTAAAGTAAGTTCTCTAGCTATTTTACAAATGTTGTACAACTCTTCTAAAGGTACAATATCTTCATGAGCAGCTATTTGTAAAACAGAATCTGCAGAAGTATAAACTATAATACTCCCCTCTTCCATGTGTTGTTTTCCTAATCTTTCAATTATTTCTGTACCACTAGCATTACAGTTACCAATTACTTTACGATGAGTTTTACTTTCTAATTCATCAATTAACTCTTTAGGAAATCCAGTATCTGTAAACCTTTTAAAAGGTATCTTTGTTTCAATTCCCATCATTTCTAAATGACCTGTTAAGGTATCTTTTCCATTACTAATTGGCATTCCTTTAGTGTAATAAGCAATTGTTTTAGAAGATGTATCATCAACTAAATTAAACATCCCTAACTTTCTTAAATTAGGATAGTCAAAATGAGTATTTGAAACAATATGTTTAAATGTATTAACAGAAATGTCCCCAAACTTATAAGCATCACTAGCTTCCCCTATTCCAAGTGAATCTAAAACGATTAAAAAAATTCTTTTGTATTTCATAATATTCCTTCTTTCTATTTTCCATGAGGATGGTAATTTTGATAGTTTTCTTTCCTAAAATTGTCAGATAAATTAGTATATATTTGGGTAGTTTTAATACTACTATGACCAAGCATTTCACCTATAATTCTTAAATCTGCCCCATTTTCTAGTAGGTGAGTTGCGAATGAATGTCTTAAAGTATGAGGTGAAAAATTGGTTTTAATATTTTTTTCTAAAGCTATTTTTTTAAGGAAAATAAAGACATTTTGTCTTGATAACTTATTAGAACGATCACTTATAAATAAGTAATTACTAGTTTTATTTTTAAGAAACTGAGGTCTATATTTTTCAATATAGATTTTAACATAATAATTAGCGTAATCCCCTATTGGAACAATCCTTTCTTTATTACCTTTACCCATAGTTTTTATCGTTGCCATTTGAAAATCAATATCCTCAAGTTTGATATTTATAAGTTCAGATATTCTAAAACCTGTCGCATAAAGTAGTTCTAATATCGCTTTATTTCGATAGTCATAACGAGTTTTTAAATCAATATCTAGTATTTGTTCAACCTCTTCTTTAGATAATACTCTAGGTAGTGATTTTTGTTGTTTTGGTAATTCAATATAAGTCATAGGATTAACAGAAACCTTTTTAGTTATAAGTAAATATTTATAAAAATTTCTTAAAACTGATATTTTATGAGAAATAGTTTTATCTGACTGGTTATTTTTAATATGTTTGATATAAGCTAAAACATCATCTTTTGATACTTGATTATAGTTTTTATTAGTATAAGCAAAAAACATATTTATCGTACTTACATAATTATCAATTGTATTTTTAGAATACTTTTTTACAGCATACAAATAATTACCATATTTATCAATAATATCATAAGTATCAGACATATTATCACCATATTTATTATACCATATATCTATTAATTTTTGTTTTTTTTTGATAAAATATTAGTGGTGATATTTATGGATAAACCTCTTTCTATTATGATGCGTCCTAGTAATATTAGTGAAGTTATAGGACAAAAACATTTGATTGGAAAAAATAAAGTAATATATAATTTAGTTAAAAATAAAAAACTTTTTTCCCTTATTTTTTATGGTAAACCTGGAGTTGGGAAAACTACTTTAGCTTTAGCTATAGTAAATGAGTTAAATGTACGTTATCGTTTATTAAATGCTGTTGTGAACAATAAAAAAGATTTTGATATAGTTGTAGAAGAAGCTAAAGTGTATGATGGTATGGTTGTAATAATGGATGAAATACATAGATTAAACAAAGACAAACAAGATTTATTACTACCTTATTTAGAAAATGGACAAATAACTTTAATAGGTTTAACTTCTTCTAACCCTTATCATAAGATTAATCCTGCTATTAGGAGTCGTTGTCAAATATTTGAATTAAAAGAACTTACTTTTGATGATATTGTTTTAGGACTTGAAAATGTCTGTAAAAAAAAGGTATTACCTAATTTAAAAATAGATAAAGATGCTATATATCATATTGCTAAAGTAAGTAGTGGTGATTTAAGAAGTGCTTATAATTTATTGGAAGTAGCTTATTATGGTAGTTCTAACAAAGTAGTTAGTGTTGATCTATTAAAACAAATCAATAGTAAACCTGTGTTTTTCCATGATAAAAACGAAGATGGTCATTATGATGTTTTATCTGCTTTTCAAAAGTCCATTAGAGGTAGTGATGTTGATGCATCCTTACATTATTTAGCTAGACTATTAGAAGCTGGTGATTTAGATAGTATATATAGACGAATGAGTGTTATTGCTTATGAAGATATTGGGCTTGCTAATCCTAGTATGGGACCTAAAGTAGATGCTGCTATTAATGCATCTGAAAGACTAGGTCTTCCTGAGGCCATAATACCCCTTAGTAACGTTGTAATTGAACTTAGCTTATCTCCTAAGTCTAATAGTGCTAATGAAGCTATAAATAGGGCTTTAAACGATATTAGAAAGGGTAATACTGGTAATGTACCTAATCATATAAAAACTACTTCACTAGACTATTTATATCCTCATAACTATCCAAATGGATATGTTAAACAACAATATTTACCTGATAATATTAAAGATGTTACTTATTATATTGCTAAAACAACTAGTAAATATGAAACTACTTTAAAAAACATCAATGACAAAATAAAAAAGACTAAATAGTCTTATAAGTTTAAAATAAATAATTCTAAAGCGATATTTTTATCAATTAAACCACTTTTGATATCACTATCCATATCAGCTAAAAGGTTTAAGTATTTAAGTAAATCTTCACTTTTAAATACTTTTCCTTTTTCTAAAGCTAGTTTTATTCTATAAGGATGAATTTGTAAGATATTAGTAATATCTTTTTCTGTATAACCTTTAATATAAAGGTTTTTTGTTTGATAAATTATTCTAAATTGATTAGCTAACATGATAATTATTTTGATAGGTTCTTCATTTATTTTAAGCATTGCTTTATATATTTGCATAGCTTCATCTTTGTTTTTTAAAACGATTGCTTCAATTAACTTAAATATGTCAGTTGAAACATTTTTACTTGTTAAATTTATAATATCATCTTTTGTAATCGTTTTATTACTATCTTTATATAGTTTTATTTTATCGACTTCTTGTTTTAAGATGTATAAATTACTTCCTACCCTATCAATTAATGTATTTATTAGGCTATCACTAATTTCATAGTCCTCAAACATTTCTTTTACTGTTTTATTAATATTTTTATTACTACACTCTAAAACAGTACCTTTTTGTTTAATAAGTTTAACTATTTTTTTTCTTTCATCTAGTTTTTCTGTTTTAACAGTAAAAATTAAAATCGTATTTAAGTTAGGACTATTTAGATACTTTTCTAAAATTAGTAAATTTTGTTCTACTCCTTTTTGACCAGTAAATATATAGGAATTTTCAATGATAATTATTTTTTTATCGTCAAATAAAGAAGCAGTATTTGCATTATCGATAATATCTTCTATTTTTGTTTGTTCAAGATCATAATAAACAGTAGCATAATTATCTATTTTGGTTTTAGCTGTTATTTTTTTTATTTGTTGTTCGATTATATAATCTTCTAGGCCATAAAATAAATATATCATTTAATCACTTCTATCCCTAAATCTTTTAATTGGTTTTCACTAACAGTACTTGGAGCTTTAGTAAGTAAGTCATAAGCACTAGCAGTTTTAGGGAAAGCAACCACATCACGAATATTATCAGTATTACACATAAGCATAGTAAGTCTTTCAAGTCCAGGAGCGATACCTGCATGAGGAGGAACTCCATATTTAAATGCTTCTAATAAAAATCCAAATTTAGCTTCTTGTTCTTCTTTAGAAATTCCCAGTTTTTCAAAAACGATTTGTTGAATTTTAGGATCATGAATTCTAATACTTCCACTCGCAAGTTCATAACCATTTAAAACAATATCATAAGCTCTTGCATAACAATTTTCCTTATCATCTAACATATTTACATCATTTGGCATAGTAAAAGGATGATGACAAGCTATATAACGATTTTCTTTTTCTGAATATTCGAACATTGGAAAATCTGTTACCCATAAGAAATTGTATTTATCTTTATCAATTATATCTATTTCTTTAGCTATTTTAAGTCTTAAAGCTCCAAGAGCAGTTTTAACGATTTTTCTTTTACCACTTACAATTAAAACTAAGTCATTTTCTTCTAAAGATAGATTTTTTATTAAAGAGTTTTGTTCTTCAACACTTAAATTTTTATAAAAACTACTACTTATTTGATCACTATATTTTAACCAAAATAAGTTATCAGCATCATATATTTTGATAAATTCTAAAAGTTCATCTATTTTTTTACGAGAATAAAAATCTGCTTTGTTTTTTACTACAATACAATTTACTTCTTCTTTTTGAAAAGGTGTAAAATTAGTATTTTTAAAAATTGAAGTTAAATCATTTATAAGCATTTCAAAACGTGTATCAGGTTTATCAGATCCATACATATTTATAGCATCCACATATTTTATCCTTGGGAAAACATTAGGTAAATCAATATTTTTGATGTTTTTAAATAGTTGTTTAAACATTCCCTCTACTAATTTGAAGATATCTTCTTCTGTAACAAAACTCATTTCAATATCAATTTGGGTAAATTCAGGTTGACGATCAGCTCTTAAATCTTCATCTCTAAAACAACGAGCAATTTGATAGTACTTTTCCATACCACTAACCATTAAAAGTTGTTTAAATAGTTGGGGTGATTGAGGAAGAGCATAAAAACTACCTTTGTTGATACGAGATGGAACTAAATAATCTCTAGCTCCTTCTGGAGTAGATTTACACAAAATTGGTGTTTCTATTTCTAAAAAATCTAGATTGTTTAAATAATTTCTTATTTCAGTTACTATTTTATGACGCATTATTAAATTGTTTTTAAGTTGATTTCTTCTTAAATCAAGATAACGATATTTTAACCTTGTATCTTCTAAAGCAGTTATATCATCACTTATTTCAAAAGGTAATTCTTCTGATTTGTTTAAAATAGTTAAACTAGATACTAAAACTTCAACTTCACCTGTCTTTAAATTAGGGTTAGAATGTTCTCTTTTTTTAATAACTCCAGTTATCTCTAAAACATATTCATTTTTTATTTGTAAAGCTAAATCATAATTAGGATTATCTGGATTGATAACTAGTTGAATAATTCCACTACGATCTCTTAGATCAATAAAGATAATTCCTCCTAAATTTCTTTTTTTAGAGGCCCATCCATATAAAGTTACTTCTTTATCTATATCTTTTATACTAAAATCGTTATTATTATATTTTTTCATATTTCACCTACTTTTTAATGACAATCACAATTATCTAACATATGATCAAGAAAATGAACAATTTCATCAGTTTTTACTTTATATTCTTCTTTGGTTTTATTATCTTTAACTGTAAGAATATTTTCCTTTAATTCATCTTCTCCTATTAAAATAAGAAGTCTAGCCTTTATTTTTTCACTATGTTTAAAATTGTTTTTAATATTTCTATTCATATAATCTATTTCTGT
>CANQER010000024.1 GCA_947595415.1 uncultured Bacilli bacterium | reverse complement strand
AGGCAGTTTCATGTGTACAATAAATTGGATAATTAAAAAAGTTTTTTTACATTTTTAAGTAACTTTATTCTTAAAAAAAGAAAATAATCACAAGGAAAACAAAAGAATAAGAATTCAAAAATTTAGCTTCGATTTTCAGGAGAGAGTACTAATCGAGAAGAGTAGTTACTATTGGAGACACCAGTGGTACGTTCGAATATGAACACTCCAGCTCCATTAACGCTACCAGAAGTACCACCACGTACAAACCATGGTGCACTAGAGTTGATGAAGTAAGCACTATCAATATACCAACTACTCCTATAGTTACTAAATGGACCAAGCTCTCCTGTTGCATCCCCTAATTTTCTTGTACTATAATCACTTTCTAAATTTGTAGGTGTATTTTCATAAACATCAAAATAATTTGCTAAATCTGAATATTGTGTAATTGGTTCTTTGTCAAATCCACTTTTAGTTAATTTATCTGAAGTGATATTTTTATTGTACCCTGCCATACATTCGCCTGATCCACCTGACATATCATATATTCCTGTTATATTCCCTGTTGTGCTCGCTCCTGCTCCTGCTGCACCAGTTCCATCTTCTCTATCTATTGCAACATTCCAATTATATGTTCCATTTTGATTACTACCACTTTCACCTGGCTTTCCAATACTCCTTCCTGTATAATACCTAATTGAATCATTTTTATATACTTCTTTATTTCCTTCTGTATAATCAGTGTTTCCCCATTTTCCATATTTTGAATTAGAAAGGTATGCTACTGCTCCCCATTCTGTATTTTTCATCATATGACTATCTAAGTTTCTATCAAAATTATAAAATGTTTGAAAAAATGTATGTAAAATTTGATTTCTCCATGAATATACATTTGGTTTTACTATTATTTTTTTTACTAGTTCTTCACTATACGTTGTTGTATCTGCTGCTCCTGATGTTGTCCAATTACTACCTACTGTTATATCTCCACTTGTACTACTATTTTGGTTATATCCAACTTCAAATTTTCCTACCCAGATTCCACTTACATCTAGTGTTGTAAACGCTGGGTGGGTTAACCATGTACCAGTTTTTTCACCATTAGCTATAATATCATCTTTTCCTTGAAATTCTATTTGTATTTCTTCTTCTCTTGTTTCGATTTGAGTCGAAGAGCTATATAAAGTATCATTAAATATCTGATATTTATATCTTGGGATCCACACAAAATAAGCTTTTATTTTTTCTTCTGGGATTTGTTTTGTATAATCATTGTAGTCACTTTCTTTTGCGTTATCTGTTAATATTACTGCATTCGCCCATTCTTGTTTTTCATAATTGTACCATTCTTCTTCTGTATTTGCCTTGGTTACTTTTCCTTCATTATCTATTTTTACTGGTACTAGTCCATTTGTTATTACTGGATCACTTCCTTTTAATACCTCATCTGTATATGCCATATTTGCTACTTCATATTCAGAAGCTACTACTGTGTTATTTTCATTTCCTTTATCTCTTACTCTTGCTACTAACTTTCCATTACTTGTAAACTCCACTTCTTCTGTTGTTCCTTCTACTTCTATCCAACTATCACCTATTTCACTTGTATACTGTTGATATTCATATACCCAATTAGCTTCTTTTTCACTTGGATATGTTATTGTTACTACTACTTTATTTCCTTCTTCTGCTATTTTATATGTTGGTGCACTTATATCTGTTGTTTTTACTGTTATTATTTCTTCTGATGTTACGCCTTCATTATCTTCTACTTTTACTTTTATTTTATAACTTGTATTTTTTGTTAATCCTGTAAATTCTTTTGTATTTGTTTCTTCCTTTTCTCCATATATTTCATCATTTATGGCATAATAATAACCTTTTATATTATTTGTGTTATTTGTATCTACTACTACTGTTATACTACTACTTGTTACTGAATTTGCTGTTACTTTATATATCTCAAGTGGTTCTACTATTTCATCACAACTTCCTTTTACTACTGTTAACTTATTTTTTCTACCACTTGCACAATATTCTCCATTGCTTACTTTATCTGCTATTACTTCTTCTTTACTATTTTCTTTTATTACCCCACTTTTAAAACTATTATTTTTTAACTTTAAATCTGTTACTTCTATTCCTTCACTTGGTATTTCATCTATTTTTTCTTCTAACAAATAATAATCTGTCGCATCTATCGCAAACTCTACACTTCTTTTATAACTTTCTTGTCTTGCTTTTTCTATTACGTTTATTACTATTGGTGTTGCGATTAAAGCTATTATTCCTAGTATTACTATTACTGCTAAAAGCTCTATTAAAGTAAACCCTTTCTTATTATTCATCTTCATTTTCTAATACCTCCCATACTTATATTTATCTACATTTTCCCACAACAAAAAGCCATGCTTAAAACATGACTTTTAGGTATCATTATTGTATTTACTATTTCCTAAATACCCCCCCCCATTTGCTATTTGCTAACACATTTCTTCCCTACTTTCTTATGATATTACTATCTATATAAATAATACCACATTTTTAAAAATTAGCCAATAAAAAAAGCGAAATTAATCGCTTAAAACTTAAAAATTTTTAAGTAAGCATCGCCTAAAACAAATACTTCTTCGTTCACAGTAAAACGATTGTGGTATTAATGTAGCCTATATCAGATAACATATCGGCAATACATATGCATCCAATATTATTATAGACAATCCTACTTACTTTTAACCATTGAATTTTTTGCCATTTCATAATTAATCGCAATCCCAATCACAAATATATTAGCTAAAAAATAAATCCAAATCATTAAAACTATAATATTTGATAAATTACCATAAAACAAATTATAATTCGCAAAATTTGTCACATAATAAGAATATATCGCAGTAATCAAAATAAAACCTAACGTTGTAAATAAAGAACCCTTATTCATATATTTAGCTAAATTTCGATCATTAACAGAAATCGCATAAATAAATTTTACAACCAAAAATACCACTAAAAAAGCAATTGGCCACTTTAACAAATTAAACAAGAAATAAACAGTACTCGCTAAATTACCAAGTAAGCCCATATGCATTGTAGCCTTAATAATCAAATTACCAAAAGCTAAAACAACCAAAATAAATATAAATAGTAATATTATTATTATAGTCATAATCATCGCTTTTATACGTCTTTTAAAATAACCAATATCTTCTACTTGATACAAAGTATTAGACGCAATTATAATCGCATGAGCACCATTAGAAGCTATAAAAAACCCCACAATCATAACTAGTATTATATTAGAATTAAAACTATTAACCTCCAAAAAAGGCTTTAAAACACTAACTACCTCATTAGGAAGAGAATTTTGTAAAAACCCTACAATCGTATTAATTGGTAATGAAAAAAACGAACTTATAAAACCAACCAACACAATCATAGGAATAATTGACAAAACAAACGAATAAGCAACTTGACCTGGTAAAATACGAAGTTCAGGTTTATTAATAATTAAAAGTAAATTTTTTAATATCCTTTTCATACTATCCCTCACTATAATAATATCACATTTTTAAAAAAAGAAAAACTAATTATTTAGTTCTTCCTTATTGTTTTTCATATCTAGAGTTGCTTCATTAACTGCATCATCAATAGTTTTAATTGCATCATTAATCATACTATAACCTAAAGCAGCTCCAAAACCATGATCTAAACCTTTAAACTCTTTCGCAAGTTTTCTTATATAAGTAACAACTTGTTTTTCATCATAACCAACTAAATAGATCAAAAACTCATTACCATTAGTACGAATAATTTCTGTATTCTCAATTTGATTCATAATAAGAATATTAGCTGCATCCTTAATAACCTTGTCACCTTCTTGATGACCATAATTATCATTGATATAAGCAACATTATTTAAATCAATTATAATAATACTTTGAGGATATACTTCACTTTCATCCCATTTTTCAATTTGACTATTTAAATAATTCCTATTTTTCAAAGAAGTAAGCATATCAATATACTTAATCTTATCTTCCTTAGTAAGACCCTCTTTTTTATTATTTTTCTTAAACAATTTGAAAATCAAAAATATAATTAATATACCTATAATAGCTAAAACAATATAAACAATAATATTTACCATATTAAATGGTTCAAAAACAGCATCTACTAAACTATAATAACCATTATTAATATAATTTTTAATAGGATAAAAAGTTAAGTAAAAATCAAAAAAGTTATTAAAAAGTGTATTATCAGATATATTTCTAATCGTATAAGTATAATCACTATCTAGATCAAACATATAATCAATTTTATAACCATTAAGTTTACTCTTCAAATAGTAATTATAAGTATCATAATCAATAACAAGCATATTACCTTTATTAATCATATCATCGATCGTATCAAAACTACTAACATCAACATTATTTTCAATCAAATACTTTTCAATTTTACTATTTTTTAAAACACTTACTTTTTCATCAATCAAAGAATTAATAGAATTAACAATCTTATTATTATCATGACGACTTACTACTACTAACTTCTCAGAAAAAGGTGAAACAGTATCATAAGTATCTAAATCAAACTTACTAACTTCCAAATTATTAAATATTATATCTACTTTATTAGCATTAAAGTTTTCAATTAAACTACTATTTTTTTTATAAGAACTGTAGTTAATTTCAACATCAGCTACCTTAGAAAACTCTTCTATAATATAACTATTAATACCATAAGACTTACCATTAATAGCTGCATCAAATGGGTAATTATTAACATATCCATAAACATATCTTTTACTTCTAAAATCAGCTCTTTGTTTTTCATCAATTGAAGAAAAATCAAAATATTGTTTAGATAAATAGTTATTATATGAATCTTCTAAATTTTCATCTTTCCACTTTTGATAGTATTTTTTTAAGATGTTGTTTAATCTTTCAGTATCCCCTAACCTTAAAACATAATCCAAAGTCATCTCACTAATATTGTAATTTATATACAAATTATTAGTAATAATATCCTCTAAATAAATATTTTTAGGTATTACAATCCCATCAACACTAGCATCTTCTTTTTTTAGTTCATCAAACATATCATCTATTTTAGAAAAAGTTTTATAGGTTACTAAACTACCTTTTAAATATCTATTAACACTATCTAAATTACTATCCAAACATCCAATTGTAAGATCGTTTAAATCTGTTAAATCGTTATATAAAACTTTATTTTTAGATACAACTACATAATTATCTTGATAAATCAAAATATCATTTTTTTCTTTTTTATCAACAATTCCAATACTATATTCAGTAGTTACATTACCCCCATATTCATAAGCAATTTTATTAAACTCTAAATTAGTAACTTCTCCTAAATTATCTAAAAAATCAAAAACTACTCCCTCACCATTGTAGGTAAATACAGGTATATTATTAACTATTTGTAAATCAATTAATTTATTTTTATTGTTTTCAATCCACTGTTTTTCCATAACAGTTAAAGTGGTAGTTTTATCCTGTCTTGTAAAGAAGTAAAAAACTCCTCCTGATATAACAAGTAAAATGATTATTAAAATTATAATTTTTTTCTTATTCATAATTTACTCCTTTAATTATTTGTCCATATAAATTTATTACTAGTTTTATGTTTATAACCTATGATAGGATAAACCTTACTTTTTTCATTATCGCAGGTTATAAAAACTTGAACATCGTAAAATGAAAGTTGATCTTTAGATAATTTACTACTAATTGGACTTACCAACTTTTTGGCAGTCGCTTTTTTAGTAGAACTACTAACTTCAATTGTAAAGTTTAAAAGACGTCCTTCTAAATTATGACTAACACTTATAACACTACTTTTACTCTTAATACTATTTTCAATATCCCCTATCTTTTCAGCTTCAATTGAAACTTGATCAATACCATCTAATCTATCTCCATATTTATTATTACTACTTCCTTTAAAAAACAAGAAGTAAAAAGTAATCAATAAAGCTATTACACATACAACCACACAACCTACTATAAAGACAGTAAGTTTATTTTTTTTAATAAAATCCATCTTTCCACCTCTTTATAATTATACTATAAAATAATCTGTTTTACAAACTTAAACTTTCAAGTAATAATTTTTGAACCAAAGAAGGATCTAAACTACCCTTTGTTTCTTTCATAATTTGTCCCATCAAATATTTAAGGGCTCGATCTTTACCATTTTTATAATCATTAACTGACTCTTGATTTTCGTTTAGTATTTTATTAATAATTTCTTTTATAACTTTATCATCTGTTACATTAGAAAATCCCTTATCTTTTATAATTTTTTTTACATCATCACCAGTATCTAACATGATTGTGATAATTTCTTTAGCTTGTCTGTTAGAAATTTCTTTATTAACTAATAACTTTACTAATTTTTCAAAATTAGAAACTTCTATTTTAGTTTTATCAAGTGTTAAATTGTTCTTGTTTAGATAAGCTAAAACATCCCCAGTAAGTAAATTACAAGCAGTTATTAATAAGTTATTATCAAGTTTTAACTTTAGGAAAAAATGACAAATATCAATATTAGCAATAATAGTTTTAATATTATTTTCATTTAAACCAATATTTTGAAACTTAACTCTTAGCTCATCTGGTAGAATAGGTAAGTTATTTTTGATTTCTAAAATTTCTTTTTCACTTACAGTAACATAAGGTAAATCTGGTTCTGGAAAGTAGCGATAATCATTACCAGTTTCCTTAATCCTCATTCTTACAGTATCCATTTTTTTATCATCAAAACGTCTTGTTTCTTCAACAATCTTACCCCCACTATTTAAAATTTCTTCTTGTCTTTTTATTTCTTTTTCAATAGCGATTGCTACATGACTAATAGATCCAATATTTTTAATTTCTGTTTTAGTCCCAAGAGTATCATTATCACTTAAAGACACATTAGCATCACAACGCATACTTCCTTCTTCAATTTTAACATCACTTATTCCAAGGTATAGTAAAGTTTCTCTTAACTTTTCAACATATAACTTAGCTTCCTTACTAGAGTGAATACAAGGTTTAGTTACAATTTCAATTAAAGGAACCCCTGCCCTATTATAGTTTAGATAAGTTTTTTTATCTTTATGAATACTTTTACAAGTATCTTCTTCAATATGTAGTTCCTCAATTTCAACTTTTTTATTTTTACCATCTACCTCTATTTCTAGATAACCATTTGTCCCAATTGGAGTATTTTTTTGCGTAATTTGATACCCTTTAGGTAGATCTGGATAAAAATAGTTTTTACGATCAAAATACATTGTTTTACTAATATTACAGTTTAGTGCCAAACAAGTTTTAATTCCCATATTGATAATTTCTTTATTTAATTTTGGTAAAACTCCAGGATAAGCTAAATCTAAAATATTGACATTTGTATTAGGTAAACTTTGAAAATCATTTCTACCTGTTGAAAATACTTTAGCCTTACTCTTAAGTTCAATATGCACTTCAATACCAATAGTTGGAGTTAACATTTTATCCCTCCTTTAGGATCTAAATTTAGTTTAAGTTTATCCTCAATAAAACTAGCTAATTGATAAATAACATCTTCTTTATAATAATTACCAATTATTTGCATTCCAATAGGTAGTTTTTCAACGTTAAATCCAATTGGTAAACTAAGTGATGGAAGACCAGCTAAATTAACAGGATTAGTAAGTAAATCATCATAAAAACTCTTTAAAACATCAGATGAAATTTTATTAAAATCATAAGCTACATTAGTATTAGTAGGACCTATAATTAAATCGTATTTTTTAAAAACATCTTCAAATGAATTAGTAAGTTGTTTTCTTAAACACAAAGCTTTATGATAATAAATATCAGCATTCTTACCACTTAAAACATAAGAACCTATCATTATTCTTCTTTTTACTTCATCCCCAAATCCTTCTTGTCTACTACGTTTATAAAGTGAAGTTATATCAGTATAATTACTAGTTTGATGACCATATTTTATTCCATCAAAACGAGCTAAATTACTACTACATTCTCCTAAGGCAATAACTTGGTATAGAGGAATTGAATACTCCAGATAAGGAATATCAATATAATCTACTTGTAAACCTTCTTTTTTTAAGATATCTAAAACTTCTTTTACTTTATTACGTACCCCTTCATCAATTACCTCACTCATATAGTAGTTAGGAACAGCTATTTTTAAATTTTTAACATCCTTTCCTATTAAAGATGTATAATCTAAAACATCCTCAAAACTAGATGTATAATCATTATCATCATGACCAGCTAAAATGTTTAAAAGTAAAGCATTTTCATAGACATTTCTAGTTATTGGTCCAATTACATCTAATGAAGAAGCAAAAGCTATAAGTCCATAACGACTAATTCGACCATAAGTTGGTTTTAATCCCACAACTCCACAAAAACTAGCAGGTTGTCTAATACTACCACCTGTATCACTACCAAGAGCTAGAGGAACCATTCTACTACTTACACAACAAGCAGATCCACTTGATGAACCTCCTGGTACCTTGTTTTCATTCCAAGGATTTAAAGTTGGTTTATAATAACTAGTTTCTCCAGATGATCCCATAGCAAATTCATCCATATTAGTTTTACCAATAATAATCATGTTTTTTTCCTTTATTTTTTTAATTACAGTCGCATCATAAATAGGAATAAAATTATCCAACATTAAAGATGCACAACTTGTTTTAATATCTTTAGTTACAATATTATCTTTAATCGCAATAGGAATACCAAATAATATATTATCTACTGGTTTATCATCTAATTGGTAAGCTTCTTCTAAAGCATTTTCGTTAATGGTAATAAAAGCATTCAAATTATTTTTTTTAATATTTTCTAAAGCTTCTTTTACTAAATCACTAGGTTTAATAACTTTTTTTTTCAAAAGTTCATTTATTTCTTTGATACTTTTATTTAGATTCATTCTATCACCTCAGGTACAATTATATAATCCAAATCTTTGTTATTAGCATTTTTTAACACTTCTTCTTTAGTAAGTAATTCACTATAATTATCTGTAATATAAACATTACTATTTTTAGTTGTAGTTATTAAAATATCATCTTCTTTAATATCAACTTTTAATATTTTATCAATTTCTTTTAAAATATCAGATAATTGTAGTTGATATTTTTTAATTTCTTCATCTGTTAATTCTAACCTAGCTAAATTAGCTACATGTTCTACTTCTTCTTTTGTAAATTTCATCTAATCATCCTTTCATCATATACAAATCTGTTTTTAATGTATTTCTTGCTTTAGTTATTAAAACTTTAACATTGTTATTAATTTTAATGTATACTTTTAAACTAATATCAGTATTAAATCCTTTAGTAATTTCATTACTTATAAGTTCACTTAGATAAAGAAGAGAACTTTTATTCATTTGATTACATATAACATCTATTTGTAAACTATTTATTCGATTGTCAACATAAAGTCCTAACCCAGACATATAAATATTGGTAAATTTTTTACCTACTACTTTATTTAGGTTACTAAAAGCGTTATAAGAACTAGAATCGTTTTTAGCTACATAACTAGAATCTAAATATTGATAAGAATAATTAGCTTTTCTAAAGTTAATATTACTATTAGAAGTAACACCTACGTATTTAAAAGATCCTGGTAGAATATCACTTGGACTATTACATAGATATAGTCCAATTACTATCTTACTTTTTATTTTTAATTCATTTCTTATATATTTTAAAAGTTCACGAGCTTTTTGTTGACCAAAAGTAATTACTTTTTTAGAGTCTACTTCATGATACATTGTTGTTTTGTATTCGTTTTGATATTCTTGATAAGGATTTAAAACGATTGCAAGTGAAATACCTTTTAGTTTTTTATTGGTTGTTAGATAATTTTGTTCGTAAATATAAGATATGTATTTTGGCTTTATAGTGGTTTTATTTATTTTTATTTCATCTGCTTTATTAAGGTTTTTAACACTTAACAATTTTTTTAAGGTACT
Organism: uncultured Bacilli bacterium; assembly: GCA_947595415.1. Lineage (GTDB taxonomy): Bacteria > Bacillota_I > Bacilli_A > RF39 > UBA660 > CANQER01. The sequence continues at coordinate 1,673 of CANQER010000024.1, read as the reverse complement.
TTCTTTTAAATATTGACCTTCACGATATAAGGAGTTATTGATATTAAAATATTTTGTTGATAAATTCATAAGCATATTTTCAACTTCTTCAATATCGTGATTACTTATAGTTCCAATAGTATAGTTATTTCCTACGTTTTCTTTAAATGGGGTTGCGATTTTATAGTATTCATCATCGTAGTTTAGATCTAAGGATGGTGTTACTTGTTCTTTATCACACCCAACAAGAAATAATATAGTTATCATTATGATTATTAGTTTGTTTTTCATACTATCACCCAACATATTAATTATATCATACTTTTAATTCATTTTATGATAAAACTATACTAATCATTAATTTCATGTTACAATTAATAAAGGAGGTATTTATGACTATAACATTAAAGGTAAGTGATAATACAAAAGAAAAAATGATTGAGTATTTTAAGGATAAAAAAAGAAGTAAGACTCCTAATTATGCTGTTTTTATAGCAGATGAGGCAGATACTGTGGTAACTCTTTATGAGTCTGGGAAAGTTGTTTTTCAAGGTGTAAGTGCTGATATTGATGCTGCTATGTGGAAAGAGGTAGAAAGACATTTGAATCCTAATAAGGAGGTTTATGAAAAGTCTAGTAAGGATAAACCTAAAGAAAAAAAAGAGGATGATTTTTTAATTAGAAAGATTTATAATAGTTCTTCTATTGGTTCAGATGAGGTTGGGACTGGTGATTATTTTGGTCCTATTGTTGTGACAGCTTGTTTTGTTGCTAAAGAAAATATTGCTTGGTTAGAAGAATTAGGGGTTAAGGATTCCAAGAAGATGACTGATGAAAAGATTATGGAGGTTGTTCCTTTAATTATTAAAAAAATTCCTTATAGTAGTATGATTTTATCTAATAAGGAATATAATGAGAAATACAGTTTAGATATTAATATGAATAAGATTAAGGCTATTTTACATAATAAGGTTTTAACTAATATGGTAAATAGTAATTACAAGTATGATTATATTGTTGTTGATCAATTTGCGAAACCTTATGTTTATTATAATTATCTAAAGGATACTAATTATGTTAAAAATATTACTTTTACTACTAAGGCTGAGGATAAGTGTTTGTCTGTGGCTTGTGCTTCTTTGATAAGTCGTTATATTTTTATTAGGGAGTTTGATAAGTTAGGTGAAAGTGTTGATATGTTTTTACCAAAGGGATCTGGTAGTAATGTTGATGAAATTGGACATAAGATTGTGGTTAAATATGGGTTTGATAAGTTAAAAGAGGTTGCGAAACTTAACTTTAAGAATACTGAAAAAATTAAAGAGTTTGAAGAGTAATAATTATATATATTTAAGTTTATAAAAATAATTGTGTTTTTTGATTACACAATTATTTTTTGTTTTATTTTGATGGGGATAGGACTAGACGAGTGGAGGTGTAGCTGCTGGAACTACCATCGCCATCGCTGAAGTAGAACACTCCAGCAGAAGTATTTCTGTTTTCATAGTTGCCACCACGTTTGAACCATGGGTAACTAGAGTAGACGAAGTCAGCGCTATCGCCATACCAACTACTATATGGATTGGTACTAAATGGTCCCATCTCTCCTGTTGCATCTCCTAATATTCTTGCAGTATAATTACTATTTGTATTTGCTGAATTATTATAAATATCAAAATATTTTTCCATATTTG
>CANQER010000023.1 GCA_947595415.1 uncultured Bacilli bacterium | reverse complement strand
CATGTCCTGCAGATAAAACAAAGCGATCACGATTTATCCAATTAGGGTCATTAATACTTAAATTCATGTGGTAAGCATATAAAGTATATATTATAGGAGCAGCACTAAGAACAATCCCAGGATGGCCACTTCTAGCATTATCAATCATATCTATCCCAAGACTTTTTATACTACTAATTACTTTTTCATCCATATTATCACCCTTTTTATTATATTAATATTATAACATGGAACACCCTTAAAATATACTATAAAATTAATTCAAGTTTAAAATAACTTCATCGTCTTCGATATTATTTGGTTCGTTTAATCTAATATCAGTAGTAGAGCTTATAAATATAAAACATAAAAATATCAAAACAAAACTTAAAATTCCTTTACTTTCTAACATTTCTTTCATACTATTACCTCCATTTGCTATAACAATAATAGCACATACATCTGTTCGTGTCAATACATTTTCAAAACATTTGTTTGACTTTTTGTAAAACATATGTTATAATGTACATGTAATGTAAAAGGAGGATCGATATGGATAAGTTAACTAGACGCCAGGATGATGTTTTAAAATTTATTAAAACTTTTGTTGTGTCAAATGGATACCCACCTACTGTAAGAGAAATTGGTAAAGGTTTGGGTATATCTTCACCAGCAACCATTCATGCTCATTTAAAAAATCTTGAAGATAAAGGATATATTAAAAAGGAAGAAACTAAAAATAGAGCTATCGAACTACTTGTTGATAATGAATTTGATTTTAAAAATGATGATTTAGTAAAAATTCCCCTACTTGGTAAAATAACTGCTGGTAACCCTATTGAAGCAATTGAAAATCCTGATGAATTATTTAATTTACCAACTTATTTAATTCCTAAAAATAAAGAAGTATTTGCTTTAAAAGTAAGTGGTGAAAGTATGATAAACAAAGGGATTTTTGATAACGATATTGTAATTGTTGAAAGATGTAATACAGCAAGAAATGGCCAAGTTGTAGTAGCTATGACAGAAGAAAATGAAGTTACTTTAAAAACTTTTTACAAAGAAGATGGTTATTTTAGATTACAACCTGAAAATGATACAATGCAACCTTTCATAATGAAGAAAGTTACTATACTAGGTAGAGCAATAGGTTTATATAGGCAATTTTAAAAGGACTTAGCGTCCTTTTTTATTTGTAAATTCTAACTTTTTCTTTATCAAATATATCAAAATTAATTACTTCTGGAATATTCATAACATCACAGTAATCTTTATCACATTTATTTTTAACGTTAATTATTTGTTTATCGTAATCATCAAAATCAACGTTAAACGATAGATAATTATATAAAGTTTCTAGTAGTTGTTGTTTATCTATTTTGTATTTATCTAAGTAGTATTCTGCACTACCTTCATTGAAAAACCAATCGTTTTCTTTACTGATTAAATCAATAATTACTTGTTTATAATCATATTCTTCATCAAAGTAATCACTTAAATTAGCATTTTTAGTTTTATATATTTGACCATACTTATCGATATAGATATCTTTATTAATACTTTGATAACTAACGTTTTTCTTATCTAATTGATCAGTATCGTAATCAGCAAACCAAATAAAAGGTTTCATTTCACGTAAGTTAGATAGTAAAACATCTAAAAATGTATTTTTAAAATAATCTTTTTTCATTTTAAAAGAAGATCCTAAAACATACAAATTATATAAATTAGAACTAACTTTTATCAGTGAATAATCAGCAGCATAAACAGTTGCGTCTAAACTATCAGGTTTATTAAGATCTAAATCGTGTTTAATTATTGTATTTAAAATATTAGTTTCGTCTTTACTATCTACACTACTATATATTTGAGTATAGTAATTATCAGATATATAACCTAGTCTATCACAACTACTATCATGGGAGTAATAAGTTCCAATATAGATATCTTTAAATCCAATATTATCTTTTTCAAATAAACTTTCTTTGCTTTTATAGCGATCAAATACAGCAATTTTATCTAAATTATCAATGTATTTTATTTCAAAAATATCATCTTTTATTATAATATCAATACCTATATCATTAACTGAAAAATCAAATTTTTTCTTATTAAATAAATATAAATATTCAATTGTTTTATCTTCTATTTCTGAATAATCAAGATCTTTATCAATATATCCATACATATTATCTAATGTTTTAGATACAAACAAACCATTATAAATTATTTTAGGAATAAAATCTTTGAAATTGACATTTTTTACAAACAAATCATCAAATTTGATATCTTCTCCAGTATTAAGATCAATATTAAAATATAAATCTTTATTGGTATCAGTTTTTTCATCGTAGTAATAACAGTTATATGATAAAACATTATTAAAATTAGAAAGATTTATACAACCTCGTTGTTCTGAAAAACTAAGTTTTTGAAAAGTATCAGATATATTTTTATTGATTTTATCTTCGATATTTTTATCTTTTAATCCTGATATTTGAAAGTAAGACATATAATCTTCTTCATTTCCTACTTTTTTTTCAATTATTTCTAGATCATTTTCATTGTAAGTAGAATACTTGTTTAAAGGAGTAATATTATCTTTAATAGTTTTTGTTGGTTTATTTATAATAAAAGCAGTAAAACTTATACAAAGTAATGTAAAAATTAGTAAAAATATAACTATTTTTTTATTATTTGATAGTAACGTACCCAGCTTTTTTAGCAACTTTACTTCCCCTTTTACTTAAAATTTGTTTTACTAATTTTCTTACATTACTATCACTTGCTTCATTTTTATTAAATACAGCATAATAATTAGTTATAATTGGATAAGTTTTATCTTGGATCGTTTTATAGGTTGGTTTTACTCCATTAATACCTAAAAATTTAATATTTTCATTGTTATACATGGTATTAGCATAATAATAATACGAGTAACCAATTCCTTGTTTTTCATTATTAAAAGAAGCTACTATATCGATAATTCCTGCCATTGAAGCTATATACTCTTCAGTAACTGGTTTTTTCATTTTAACGTCTTTCATAACTAAAGATAGCATTCCTGTTTGACTTCCTGAATTTTCAGGTCTTTGATAAGCTAAAATTTTACTGTTTTCGCCCCCTACTTGATTAAAATTAGTGTATTCTCCAGAATAAATATTTCTGATTTGTTCGATTGTTAAATTATCAATTTTATTTTTTTTATTGACAAAGAATACAAAAGCTTCATTTACAATAGGTATAACTTCAAGTTCAACATTTTTCTCTTTAGCATATTCTAATTCTTCTTTACTAGGTTCAGTTACGATAATAACATCTACTTTACCATCTACTAGATTTACATAAGCAGGATGAGTATTAGTATAGTTTAAATCATTACTACTACTTTTAGTAAAATCTTCATAGATAGCATCTACTAGTGGTTGAGTAGCTAGTGAAGCATCGATTTTAGGAAATTCTTCTTTAGTAAAAATTTGTTTGGTTGGAATATTACCTTTAGAATATTCGTAATAGATAAAACATCCTCCTACTACTATAGCCATAAAAAACAGCACAAAAATAAAAGTAAATATCTTCTTTTTCATAAATACACCCCTATTCTTTAATAATTATATCACTATATATTTAAAATATCCATAAAAAAAACACCTAAGTGTTTAAAAAGAATCAATATTTATTTTTATTTGTTTATGATTGTTAATGTAACTAGAAGCTTGGACAATTGTTCTAATAGCATTAGCTATTTTTCCATTTTTGCCAATAACTGATTTGATATCATCTTCTGATACTAAAACTAAAATGGTAATAACTTCTTCATCTTCTATTTGTTTAACAGAAATAGAATCAGGATCTTTAACTAGGTTTTTAACAATCATTTCAGTTAATTTACCAAAATCCATTATTTTTCTCCTTTTGAATTTTTGTATTCATGAAATTTAGCTAAAATACCAGTTTGTTTAAATAAAGCTCTTACTGTATCAGTTGGTATAGCTCCATCTTTAAGCCATTTTAATGCTAATTGTTCATCTATTTTAACAGTAGCTGGTTCTGTTATAGGATTATATGTTCCAATATTTTCTATAAATCTTCCATCTCTTGGACTTCTACTATCAGCAGCTACAATACGATAAAATGGTCTTTTTTTAGCTCCCATTCTTTTTAATCTTAATTTAACAGCCATATAATACCTCCATTTCTATAACATTTTAACATAAAAAAAACGAAGTGTCAACGTTTTTTGGTTGACACTTAATTATATGTATTTTTCATCAACATTTTCATCAATTTCGTTTAAAACTTCTTCATCTACATCATCATCTATTTCATCCCATGGTTCTTCGTCATCTTCAATAGATATTTTCATTTTAGTTTCCCCTACTATTTCTACTCCTAATTCTTTTTCGATATCAAAGGAAATAGATCCATCATTTTCAATGTTTACTCCTGAACATGATGGTTGTTTTAAAGTCCTAACAATTATATCAGTATCACCTGTTAAATCAGCATTTTCTTTAATTTTTACATTAAATAATTCATTGTAATCGATTTTTTGATTAACAACTGTTGTTTTACTATCGTTATCATATGAATACCATATATTTACATCATATGATCCATCTACTCCAATTTTATCGCCCGTTTTATATCCTTTAAATTTGTGATTTATAACCCAACATCCAAGTACTGTTGTGGGTTTATCAGTTGTACTGATTGTATAATTGTTCTTAAAATATTTTTTGCCTTTACCAATAATTGCTTTGGTTACAATCTCTTTAAATGATGCCATATACATTCACCCCTCACTTTAATTTATGCTTAAAATAGTTAAAAGTGCACAAAAAAACATTTTAAATGTTTTCTTCACGAATTGCATCTAAAATGTTTTCTTTTTTTATTTTATTAGTTGAGTATTTCATTGTTACAAATACGATTATAAATACACCAATTATAGCAAGTAAAATAGCTTTTATAGGTAAAATAATACTGTCAAATGAAACGATTTCCCCAAATGATAAATGGAATAAAATAACTATTACTAACGATAGAGGTATTGCATAAACTAGTGATTTTAGTCCTACAAATAAGCTTTCAAAACGTAACATTTTATTAAATGATAATGGGGTAATACCTACACTTCTTAACATCGCAAATTCTCTTCTTCTTAATGCTATACTAGTGTTTATAGTGTTAAATACACTAGTTACTCCAATTAAGGTAACTAAACTGATAAATCCATATAAAAGTATTTTTATTACTAAAATTAAGTTTTTTTGAAGTTTAAATTGTTTAGCTACATTAACATATTCCATACCAGAACTGTTACTTTTTAAAACCTCATCGATGTATTTTTCAAGTTCATCATAATTGGAAGATTTGATATAAAGATTTTTTCCATAATAACTACGTTCTACTAAAGGTTCTAATAAAGAGTTTAAATCACTATAGGGAACAATTATATTTAAAGAATCATCATAAGTATATTCTTTTACTCCCATTGGAACATCATTTAAGATTTTTACATTACTAATTTTACTACACTTATTATCTACATCTACACAAACTTCGATGTTTTCTTTTACTTGGGATAAAATTTTACTACTATAAGTTTTTCTGTTGTTGTTTTTATAATCAATTTTATTGTATCTATTGATAAGAATACTAGATCCTTTTTCTAAGTTATATTTAGTAATTAATTTATTATAAGTATTTTTATCTACTGCAATTAATTTAACACCAATATAATCATCATAGGTGATAAATTCATCATAACAATTATTTTCACAAATAAAATCATTCTTATCAAAACTTTTACTTACAAAATTATAATAATCATTTTGAATAAAATAATCTTCTACTTCTTTATTTTTGATGATTTTACTAAAAATATCGTTTACTTTACTATTTTCAGAATAGTTATAAACATATAGATCATAATCAATACTACCAATAAATTCTTCACTACTTGATGTTCCATAGTCTAAGAATGTTGAAAATGAAATAAATAAGACAATACTTACAATTAAAGATAAAACTGTAATACGATATTTTTTCTTACTTCGTTTTATATTTTTTAATGCAAGTTCTCCTTCAAAACCAAATAGTTTTTTGATAAATTTTCTAGTTTTTACTTTTTTACCTTTGATATCATCATTTTGTCTAATTGCATTTATAGGTGAAATTCTACTAGCTTGAAATGATGGTAAAAAGGCAGAAATTAAAATAACTAGTATCATAAATATAACAGGAATTATGATAAATAATGGATATATAACTAATGATAGTTTAAATTCAAACATTTCTTTTAATAGACTGTTTATTACTTGAAGTACAACCCAAATACCTAAAATACTACTTAGTATTCCTAAAGTTATACCTATAAATCCTACAATAAAGGCTTCAAATAAAACTGTTTTTCTAATTTGTTTTCTAGTTGCGCCTATACTTGAAAATAACCCAAATTGTTTTTTTCGCTCCATTACAGATATAGCAAAGGAATTATAAATTACAATAATACAACCAACTGCAATAATAGTTAAAACGATAATTATGATTTTACTAATACTACTATTTATATTATTATATTTACTTTGACCATATAAACTTAATAAATCATAGTTATAATCTACTTTTTCGATGTTTAAATTTTTAGCTATTTTTTCTGTTTTTTCTAAAATGTTGTTTGTATCTTTATATATCAAATATAACTTATTAAAGTCAGATATATTATCATCATAAGTATAAATATTACTGATATCTAAATAGTAATTATTATCAAATGATTTTTCACTTATTCCTACGATTTTGTATTTTACTTTTTTAAGGTTTATTAGTGTTTCATTATCTTGATATTCATCATTTAGATGAAGAATTTTATTTTTATATTTTCTTTGACCATATTCTAACTGTACTTCTTCACCTACTTGTTTATGAAGAATACTAGCAAGGTTACTATTTATAACAATTTCTTTAGAATTATTAGGTTTTCTTCCCTTTGTAATATTGATATTATCTAAAAACTTAGAATCTGCTTTACCTATATAAAAATAAGTATTATCCTTAATCTTTCCAAAGCCCATTTCACTTTGATAGTATAGTTCTTCGATTGTTACATTATTTTTTAAAATATCTAAATTTTCTTTACTAATATTTTCAAAATTTACATGGTGTTTACCACTAATATGTGTAACTTCTTTTACCATGTAATCACGCATTGATGAAAATAAAAGTCCAATCCCAACCATTAAAGCTGTCGATAGAATTATCCCAATGATAGTAACTATCGTTCTTTTTTTATTCATGGTTAGATGTTTTATAGTAAGTTTATTTAAAATATTCATTTGCGTATCTTCTCATCACTTATAATTTTACCATCTTCTAAAGTAATAATACGATTAGCATTTAATGCAAGTGAATTATCATGGGTAATCATAATAATAGTTTGATGGTATTTTTTATTAGATATTTTTAAAAGTTCAACTATTTCTTTACTAGCTTTACTATCAAGGTTACCTGTTGGTTCATCTGCGAGTAAAATAGCTGGTCGATTCATAAGGGCTCTACCAATTGATACTCTTTGTTGTTGTCCTCCAGATAACTGATTTGGTAGATGATTAACTCTATTGGCTAATCCTAAAGTTTCAACTAACTCATTCAAATATTCATGATCAACTTTTTTGTTGTCAAGTAAAATAGGTAAAGTAATATTTTCTAAGACATTTAAAACAGGTATCAAATTATAAAATTGATAGATTAATCCTACTTGTCTTCTTCTAAAGATAGCTAAATTAGTTTCGTTTAATTTGTAAACATCTTCTCCATCTACATAAACTTTACCACTTGTAGGTCTATCAACTCCTCCTAAAATATGTAAAAGAGTAGATTTTCCACTTCCACTAGCTCCTACAATCGCTACAAAGTCGCCTTTGGAAACACTAAAACTAACATTATCTAAAGCTATTACTTTAGTATCTTCATTACCATAGTGTTTACTTAAATTTTCAACTTTCAATATTTCCATAATATCTCCCTTCCTGTTTTAATTATATCTAGAATATGTGACTTTATTATGACTATTTAGATTACAATTTTGTCATATTATATTTTTGTATATTTGGATTTTAAAAGTTGTTCCTTTATTTATTTTACTTTCAACTAAAATATTGCCATTTTGTTTTTGGATTATCTTTAAAGCTAAGTTTAATCCTATACCAATACTATTTGATTTACTGTTAGTTTTATAAAACCTTTCAAAAATATGAGGTAAATCTTTTTTTCTAATACCACAACCACTATCTTTAATACTTATTTCAGTATAAATTGGATTATCAGTAAAACTAATGGTAATTTTTCCTTTATCTGTATGTTCATAAGCATTTTTGATAATATTTATTAAAGCTTCTTTAGTCCATTTATAGTCAGCAGTTATAAATATATTTGGATCTTTTAAAACTTCTAATTCAAGGTTTTTGATTTCAATTGGTATTTTTAAAGGTTCTAATGCTTCATTTATTAAATTTAAAACATTAACTTTTTCTTTTTTGAATTTAATTGTTCCACTATCCATCATCGACATGTTTAAAAGAGATGTTACTAACCATTCAATTCGTTCTAATTGGTTTTTATTTTTTACTAACATTTCTTGTTTTTGAGTTTCGTTCAAAACATCTTCTACTAATAGATCGTTTATTACATACATACTAGTTAAAGGAGTCTTTATTTGATGAGATATATCAGATAGGGTATCTTCTAAATACTTTTTTTCTTTTTTTAAATCATTTGCTTGTTTTTTAAGCATTACTGTTATTTTATAGATATCGTTTTTAAGATTACTAATATCTCCTTCATTGTAGTCAATTATATCTAAATTATAATTTCCTTGTAAAACTTTGTTTAAATAAATATCTATATTTCTTATCTTTTTATATATTTTTAAGATAAATAATATATTTACTATTAAAACTATTAAAATTGATATTAAAGCAAATATTACGTTGTTTAAAAACATATCTTTTTTGAATTTTTTTAAATTATCCAAATATTCTAAATTAGCTATATCATCTAGGCTATATTTTTCTAAAAATTCTTGGCCTATTTTTAGATCACTTGTTTGAATGTTTTTGATAATTTCACTTTCTAAGGATGGATGATTTTTTAAAATATTACCAATTATTAATGAGTTATTGTAGTTTAAATATTTTTTATAATTATTGAAGTTGTAGTAAAAAAAACTAATATTTAATAAAACTATAATGGTAATAAATATAACTTCATAAACTATTAATTTTAAAAATTCGTTATTTTTCATATTTCTACCTTATATCCAAGTCCTCTTACAGTAATAATTATTTCAGGATTAGTTGGATCATTTTCTATTTTTTCTCTTATTCTTTTGATATAAACAGTAAGTGTATTATCATTTACATATTCTTCATTAACATCCCAAATATCAGATAGTATTTTTTCTCTAGTGAAAACTTTATTAGGGTTTGTGGCGAGAATAAGTAAAATTTTATATTCTAAAGCAGTTAAGAAAACATCATTCCCATTTTTAAAAACTTTAGCTTGCGTCATATCTATAACAATATCTTTTATTTTTATAACATTAGATATATTTTTATTACTTCTTCTTAAAACTGTTTTTATTCTAGAATAAAGTTCACGAGCTTTAAATGGTTTAGTTATATAGTCGTCTGCTCCCATATCTAGTCCTTTTACTATTGATACTTCCATATCATTAGCTGTTAGAAATATAATTGGAATATCTTTTTTTTGTTTTATAGTTTGAAACAAATCAAAACCATTACCATCAGGTAAGTTTATATCAAGTAGGACTAGATCTATTTTATTACTAATTTGTTTTAAAGCTTCTTTTATATTACTAGCTTCTAGGATATGAAAGTTTTCTTGTTCTAAATAATATTTAAGTCCTAATCTAATTGATTCGTCATCTTCAATTAATAGTAAATTCATCTTATCACCCATTTAATTTTATCAAAGGTATAATAAAAAAGTCAAACGACTTTTCTATTTTAAAGCTTTAAACATTTTTTTCCATAAATCTTTTGAGGTATAATTTAAAATACCTACTTTATATATTCTTAAACCATATTTTATTAAAAGGTAAATAAGTCCTAGTAAGAATATAATTGAGATTATAACATCAAATATTCCAATCTGTCCTAAAACTAACAAGGATGGGGATAATATAGCTGATATCAAAGGAATATAAGATATTATTTTTATAAAAATTGAACCTTCAAACATACCTGCCATGGTAGCTAGGAAATAACCTATTAATAAAATAACCATAATTGGGGTTTGAAGTTGTTGGAAATCTTCTGTATTTGTGGTAATAGAAGCTAGTATTCCTGCTAGTAAAGAGTAAGCTAGGAAGGTTAAAATCATTAAAATTAATGCAAGAGGAATGATATATATTAGTTGTCTTCCTAAATCACTATTTAAAATTGGATTTATTATATCACCTATATAGGTTGTTAGTTCTGAGGTTTTGCTTGATTTAAATAGGTTTCTAATGAATAATCCTATACCTGAGAATACAAGTAATAAAAGACCTTGAAGTAAGACGAATATGTTACCTGCTAAAACTTTCGAAAAGAAATGAGTTTTTGGGGAAACATTTGATATTATTATTTCCATTCCTCTAGTTGATTTTTCATCGTTTACTTCTGCACCTATCATTTGGACTAAAAAGATTGTTAACATGAAAAATGGTAAAATTATTACTGGGAAAACCATAGTCATTATCATTTCCATGTTTTCATCTTCTGATTTTTTATTTTCATCTAAGATTGTTCTTTTTATTGAGACAGGATTTTGAATCATTGCTAGTTGTTCACTACTGATATTGGTTTTTTCTAAAGCTAAGGTGCTTTTTGTAGCGTTTAAGGCTGAAGATAAAAACTGGTAGTCAAATGTATCAATATAACTATTAGAGATAATTTCAACTTGTAAAACGTCTTTTTCATCATCATTAAAGATAATAATCGTATTTTTGTCATCGTCTTTAGCTAGTTTTTTAGCTTCTTCGATGTTTTTTTGGTATTTGTGAATTTCATAATCTTGTTCATCATTAAGACTAGTTTGAATTGTTTTTATTTGGTTTTCAAATATATCATAAGCTTTATTGGTGTTATCAATTACATATATTTGTTCTTTTTCGTTAAAATCACCACCAAAAAAACTAATTATGTGATCGACATTTATAATCCCTATTATTCCAATAGCTAAAAGGATATTAGCTAAAACAAACCATTTAGTTTTTATTTTTCTTTTTAAACTAACACTGGTTAAATAATTTAGTTTACTTTTCATAACTTTCACCTACTTTAGCTATAAAAATTTCATTTAATGATGGTTGTTCAACAACAAATTTAGTTGTGTTTTTATATTTTGATACTAAAGCAAATACTTTTTCCACTACACTGTCATCTTCGATTTTTACTTCTAATTCATCGATGTTTTCATTTACTTTTAAAACACCTTTTATAGCTAGTATCTTTTCTTTTGGAACATCACTTTTAATAAAGATATTTTTTTTTCGATAATCTTCTTTTATATCTTTTAAGTAACCACTTAAAACTGATTTTCCTTTTACTAAAACAACTAGTTTTTTACAAAATAGTTCAACATGTTCCATTCTATGTGATGAAAAGATTATCATACTACCCTTTTTAGCTAGTTCTAC
>CANQER010000022.1 GCA_947595415.1 uncultured Bacilli bacterium | reverse complement strand
TCATATTTCATGCCTTTAACCACATTATGTATATTTGCACCAACTTTTTCACATAAATTTGCTATTTCATTAATGTAGGAAATCTTCATTGCTAGAAAACAATTTGAAGAATATTTTACTAATTCAGCACTTTTTCTGTCCATTGTAACTATTGGTACATTATAAGGTTCTTTGCTTAAAGGTAAGTACATTTTTTTTATAATACTCATTGATTTAACATCATTTGCACCAATAACTATTCTTGAAGCATTTAATGTATCTTTAATAGCTGTTCCTTGAGATAAAAATTCAGGATTGCTAACGATAGAAATTTTGTGCTTCATATTATTATTTTTTAAGGACTGCTCTATTAAATCGTTTGTCCCTATAGGAACTGTTGACTTAATTACCAAAACACAATCATTATTTACATTTTCAGAAAATTCTTTGATTATTTGATTTAAATATTTTAAATTTGTTGAACCATCTTCATTTTCAGGGGTTCCCACAGCTAAAATAACCACTTCAGAACTTTTAAATGCTTGGTGAACATCAGTTGTAAAAAATAATCTATTACTATTTTTAATTAAAAGTTCTTCTATACCTGGCTCGTATATTGGACTATTTAATTTTTTTAGTTGACTTATTTTTTCTTCAGAAATATCATAACAAATAACTTGATGTCCTATATTAGCCAAACAAACAGAAGTTACCAACCCAACATAACCAATTCCTACAACTGTTATTTTCATAAACACCTCCAATGAAACTTTGTTTTATTAGTAATAAAAATTTAGAATTATATTAATTATTTCTATTCAACGATATAATTTTCTTATTAGCATTTTGTATTCATCCTTATAAATATTTTGACTATTGAAAAAAAGAAACAAAGATTTTTAGATAATTTAAATTAACTAAATTTTGTTTCTCAAACATTTATATTAATAACACATTCCTTGAATAAAACATAGAATCACCACATCTAAATTCATCAATAAATATATTATACTAGTTTATTTAGGATTGTCAATTTTTTTTTAATCATTGATGTAGTAAACTAGATGTGGGAAAATATAAAAATATATAAAAAAAAGAGAAAACACTCAAATATTTAAAAACTGTTATATAATTAATTTATCACAAAAAAAATATACAGACCTTTAATGAAAGCTCGAAGCTTAAAAGGTTTTAAAGAATTGTGTTCTCTATAAATATAATATCACTATTTAACAATTTTGTTAACCACAAAAATTATTTTTTATCAAAAAGAATGTAAAAAAATACAAATTAATTATATAACTTGTATTTTCTCTTTATTTTTTCCAACATTTACTTTACTTCACACTTAAAAAACATATTGTTACAACTTAAATTGATTTAATCAATCATAAATTTTGGAACAAAAAGTTCAACAAAATTATTTTAATACATTTGTGAAAATATCTATATGTTGTAATATATTACTTTTAATATTTCTTTCTTATTCATCACTTAAATTTATATTATAACTTGAACTAAAACCTTCATTAGTTTTATAACTATCAATATCTACTACTCCCCCATTTTTTATAATAATCTTTTTTGATGCTATATTTTCATTATTACAATTTATTCTAACTTTTTTAAATCCTAGTTTTTTTGCTTCTACAAGTGCAAGTTTAAGTATAATGTTTCCATAACCTTTGCCTCGCTTTGACTTTCTTATTTTATAATATATTTGACTTCCTTTATTTATCCAAAAATAATTTAAAGTTGTCCTTATTCCAACTTCACCTATAGGCATATTCCCATCAAATAGAATATATCTGTTAGTTGTAGTATTTAACTGTTTATTAATTTCTTTTTCTTCTTTTATATAATCATTGCACATTACTTTAAATTCTTCAAAACTTAATCCATTTAATTTATTTACTGATCCCATTTCTTCTTTAGGAATATCTTGATACATTTCATATACATCTTTTGTTATACATTCCTTCAATGGTAAAATTTTTGTATTTTTATATAAGAATCTATTTATTTTATAATTAATTATATCCTTTATTTCAGATAAATTTCTTTTACAAAATACACTTATTTTATATATATAATTATATACTGATTTGTGATACATCTAAATACCTCCCCATATACAAAAAGTAAATTGCTTAGTTGCCACAATCACAAGATATGAAATCATATTCACGATATTTACACTTATATTATTAAACATTACTTCTGTGATGTTTTATTTGTTTCATTAACAACCATATCTATTCTCTTCTAATGAATATTCTAACAAGAAAAAATAATTAAGTCAATTTTTCAGACATTTATAGAAAAAATACCAATCAAACGATTGATATTTTTATACTTCTAACTTATTCTATAATGCCCCACTATATCTTTTCTAAGTTCCAATATATCCTCTTCATAACTTTTTTGCCAAGAATTTATATGATGAATAACAAAACTAACACCATTCTTATTTCGTTTATCTGAAACAATCCCAATATGCTTTTTAAAAACTACAATATCTCCCCCTTGCCATTCCTTAGTTAAATGAACATCAGTAGTAAGTTTTATAGCATTATTATCAAAATAAACTTTCAAATTATTAACCCTTCTAAAATCAATGTTTTTATCAACCACATCAATATCATATTTATCCCTATTTTTTAAAACATCCTCATTAACCAAACTCATCAAATCATACCCAGCACTCAAAAGCCCAAACGCCACTACATCTGTACAAACACCATACCCATCAGATGGATAACCACCATCATAATACTTACTCATATATTTAGGTTTAGTCTTTATATAATCTCTTACCCCATTTAAAATATCAGTCTGATCATCAATTCCATCCTTATCTTTATCAACCTTACTAAAATAAGTCTCAATATTAAAATCTTTATTATCATACATCTTATGAGGAATATAATTAACCAAATAAGCCAAACCAATAAAAGTTAAACAACCTACAACTAAAATTCCCATAAACAAACCTTTAATACCAAAATTATAACCTAATTTCATAAACTTCCTACCCTATCAATTATTTTTCCAATATAAGTTAAATCATTACCTATCTTATAAACATAATCATCACCAAGTATTTTTTTTACTTCATCCAAAGCCTTACTAACACTTAACTCATCCATTTCAAATAACTCCAAATAATTTAATATTACATCATTTATAAAATAAAAACCACTATCCACAAGTAACTTATAAATTTTCAAAAAATTCTTCTCATCAAGACTAGCCAAATACTCTTTTTTATAAGTATCATATATTAAATCCATATAAAAATCATCAACATATTTTTCTAAAAACATAACTACCTCTTTCCTAATACAATTATACAATTTATATAACAAAAAAACTACATTTTTATAGTTTTTACTTTCTTATCATCATATTTCATAAATAAATCATTTAAAGAAACATCATATTTAAGTTGCATATTAATATCACTCATCTTAAATATCTCATGTAACTTACCATCTTTATCTACTAAAGGAATATGTTTATCTAACAAATACTTTATTTTTACTTGCATAACTTTATAATTTAACTTATAAATTAAATCCCTATTTTTATTAATTCTGATATTATTAGAAAAACATATATCATGAATTTTACTTTGATTCATATATATATTCCAGACCATTTCTATCTTTTCAAGTTTTAAAATACGTTCTTCTTCTAAACAAGGATATTTACTTCTTTGAGTTATAATCCAATCCCTTAAATTTTTACCATCATCACAATAAGTATAACCATCTTTAGTTTTAAAATTAATAGGAACTAATAAATTACCATAATATTCATAGTATTTTTTAGATAGTTCATACATCTGTTCCCACTTATAATCATTAACATTCAAAATAAACCCTATTTTTTTTAGTAGTTCTTTTTTTTCTTCTTCTAAACTCTCATATATATTTCTTTGGTAATTAATCCAATTTCCCAACCTTTTACCATCATTATCTTCCTCATAACCATTCTTAGTTCTATAATTTTGATTAACAAGTAAATTACCATGATATTCATAATACTTTTTAGCCAAATTATACCAGTTAATCCATCTATCATTATGACTTACAGGCCCTTCTTTCAGTTTAGTTTTAGCCATAACATCACCTTTCCATTTTTTTGATTTTACAACTATTATATTTTTCCTTTAAATACTTAACAGATATCCCATATTCATCCTTCATAGTTATATTATCCATATTTATAATTTCATTAAGTACACCATTAGAATCAATTATAGGAAGATTATTATCAGTTAAATACTTCAATTTTAACTCCAATACTTGCGCATTTTTCTTAAAAAAATCCTCTGAATTTATATTATATTCCTTACATATATTTAAAATATCTATTTTATTTTCATAATAATCCCAAATCATATCAATTTCATCAAGTAAAATTATTCTTTCCTCTTTTAAATTTTTTAAAATTTTTCTTTGTCTATCTAACCAAACACCTAAATTTTTACCATCTTCATCTTCTTCATAACCATTTTTAGTTTTAAAATTTTTACTTACAAGTAAATCACCATGATATTCATAATAATTTTTAGCTAAATTATACATCATCATCCACTTATAATCACCAATATCAGCAATAAAATCAATACTTTTTAATAGTAATTTTTTTTCATTATCTAGTCTATAGTAATTGTGTCTTTGAACAGTTAACCATTTACTTAAATTTAAACCATTAGGATCATATTCATATCCATTTATCGTTTTAAAAGAAGGTTCTATAAATAAATTACCATGATAATTTTTATACATCACAGCTAATTTAAACATATCAAACCAAGTGTTTTTAGATTTAACATCATTCATATAAATACCCCCTATATTAGTCTTAAACCTACCAACTAATCCTTTCTATTTTTTTACACTTATTATTATCATATTTTTCAAATAAATCTTTATTAGATATTTTATATTTAGCTAACATATTTAATTCACTCATTTTAAATATTTCATGTAATATCCCATCTTCATTAGTAAGAGGAATATTATTAGCATTTAAATAATTAATCTTTAACATCATCAATTTAGGATTTATATGTTTAAGACATTCCTTATTAAGATCAAAATCAATTTGATTTAAAACACATATATCATATATTTCATTTGTATTACGACGTATATTCCAAATCATACCTATCTTTTCAAGATCAGCAATCTTTTCCTCACTCAAATTATTATATATATATCTTTGTCTTGCGATCCAAACTCCTAATCTTTTTCCATCACTATCTTTTTCATAACCATTTTTAGTTATAAATGTTCTAGGTATCAACAAATTACCATGGTATTCATAATACTTTTTAGCCAAATCATACCACCATAACCATTTTTCTTCATTAAAATAAGCAGTCTTATCATCAATCCCAATTTTTTCAAACTTCAATTTTCTATCTTCACTTAATTTATTATAGTTTTCCCTTTGTCTTTTAATCCAAGCTCCTAATTTTGCCCCATTTTCATCTTCTATATATCCATTTTTAGTTTTAAAATTTTCACTCATCAATAAATTTCCATAATGTTTATAATATATACAAGCTAAACTATACATCTTATTCCAAGTATATTCTCTTCTTTTTAAAACAATATCAATATCTTTTAATTTTTCTTTTTTATCATCACTTAAATTGTCATAATTTAACATTTGAACCCTAATCCAAACTCCCAAACTTCTTCCATTAGGATCATATTCATAACCATTTTTAGTTTTAAAACCTTCATGGACTAAAGAATTTCCATAATACTTATAATAGTTATAAGCTAAAACATACATATCTTCCCAACGATAAACATCCATATTAGGAATAAAATCTATTTTTTTTAATAATTCTTTCCTTTCATTAGATAACTTATCATATTTTCTTCTTTGGGTTTGAAGCCAACTACCTAAAGCTTTACCATTACTATCATATTCATAACCATTTTTTGTTTTAAAAGACACATGAATCTTACTATCACCATAATATTCATAGTACTTTTTAGCTAAATCATACCACCACAACCATTTTTCTTCTTGTCTCATATTACCTCCTTATTTTACACTTAAACTCAACTAACTCTTTTATTTTTTCCATGTTTATAGCAAACATATCCATATCAATATAGGGTAAATCACAACAATAATCTGTTAAAATACTAATAATTTCTTCTTTATTCATACCATCTAGTTTATTATAGTAAGTTTCAATTAAAAACCAATTAACAGCCATTAATTCACTATATATAATATCTTTTTTCCCACTAGGAATATTTGCATAGATAAAATCAAAATTAGATATAAATTCTTTTATCTTTTCAATACTTGCATATTTAGAAAGTTCTTTGATTAATCCCTTATAATCAGCATTAAAATACAAAGACGTCATTTTATCACCTATTATTACTTCTAAAGCTCTAGCTAATTTAGTTTCAATCAAATAAGTCTTAGTAACATTAGGAAAATACCTTTCTGCCAGTAACTGAGTATATCCCTCATTTATACCATCACCAATATTTTCAAACTCATTTTTTCTTAAACCTAAATAAATGATATCACCATGATAACAACTAGCCATATGTAATAATTCATGATATAAATAACTAAAATCTTTTTTAACTAAATGAATTTCATTCTTATAAAACCTATAAATAGCTCCCAAATTAAGCCTCGAAAGAAAAAACCCAGACAAACTATTATACTTCTTAACAATATTTAAACTTAAAACATTATGATAAAAATTACTTAAATCTTTCCTATCAATATTACTTTCTAAAACATCAGTAAAATCAATAATATAATCTTTAAATTCGTAATTTTTTAAAATCATACTTTGATATTCCTTATTATCCATAATAGAATTATATTTATTACCACGATATAACATTTCTACAAACACCCCCTACACAGACAAATATATTAACATAAAACTAAAAAAAAGTCTATATTTAGACTAATTTTTAGCAGCTCCATCAACACTAAGAATAACACCTGTAATATAACTTGCCATATCACTAGCAAGAAACAAAAACGCATTAGCAATATCCCTTGCCTCACCCATTCTTTTCAAAGGAATTTTCTCAATCAAAGGATCAATCATACTAGAAGGCAAATTCTTAACCATATCAGTATTAATAATCCCAGGAGCAACAGCATTTACCCTGATATCAGGAGCAAGTTCTAAAGCAAGTGACTTAGTTATCCCATTAACAGCAAACTTACTAGCTGGATAACCAACCCCAGATGATTGACCATATATACTAACCATCGAACTAGTATTTAAAATAACACCCTTTTTCATATATGGTACAACTACTTTACACATATTAAATATTCCCTTTACATTCAAATCCATTATCTTACTAAAATCCTCACTAGTAATATCTTCTAACTTCTTACTATCAGACATCCCAGCATTATTAATAAGAATATCAATATGACCATATTTTTCATATATTTTTAAAACAACCTTACTTATATCATCAATATCATTCAAATCAGGATAATACCCCTCTACATTTCTTCCCTCACTTTTAAGTAAACTAGTAGCCTTTAAAACAGATTCTTTTTTAGATCCAAAGATAATAACCAAAGCCTTATGATCATAAAATAACCTTGCGATCTCTAAACCAATTCCCCTAGTAGCACCAGTAATAATAACAACTTTATTTTCTAAACTTAAATCCATATTTACTCCATTCTAAGTGCAATAACAGGATCTTTCTTACTAGCAATTCTAGATGGAATAAGACCTGCGATAGTAGTTAATAAAACACTTAAAGCTACTAAAATTATAGCTGCGATAACAGGTAGTTTAGTTATTATAACAACACCTGTTATATTATATATCATTTTATTTATTGGGTAAGTAAGAAGGATCGTAACTCCTATACCAATTAAACCTGATATCAAACCAACAATCAAAGTTTCAGCATTAAATACCCTTGATATATCTTTCTTAGAAGAACCAATAGCTCTTAAAATACCTATTTCTTTAGTTCTTTCCAAAACAGAAATATAAGTAATAATTCCTATCATAATTGATGAAACAATAAGCGAAATAGCAACAAAAGCAATTAAAACATAACTTATAATATTGACAATTTGATTAACTGACTTCATCATCGTTTCAACAACATCAGTATAGTTAATAATATTTTCTTCTTGATCATTATTTTTTTGAATATCGTTATACTTTTCTATTCCCTTGTTTATATTTTCCTTAGCTTCAAAATTCTTAGGATAAATATTAATAGCCATAGGATCATCCAAATCAATAGCCCCTATTTTTTTCAAATTAGATTCATAGGTTGCGTTAGCATTATCAGTATACGTCTTCATAATATCAGCCAATTGTTCACTACTCATATTACTCATCATTAACTTTTGTTCATCTGTAAGCATACTATAGTCAAATTTTTTATCACTGTTTAAAAACTTCATATTAGAAAACACATTAATTTTTTTATTCTTCAACTGTTCCTTAGCTAAAGCAGAATTATTAGATTTTTTAATAACATATTCCTTTAATTCTTTAGTATAACCAACTCCCCCTTCTATTCCCATCGCTACAGTTTGATCGTTTTGTTTGATTATACCTACTATTTTTATCTCTTCTGCATCTTTGATTTTTTCTTTCATATAAGCTTCATCATCTTGTTTATCTACCCAAAATCCATTTTGTTTAACATAATAATCACAATTTAAGATCAACTTATATGATAAGTTTAAAAGTTCATCATAAGTATAAGAAGTTACCTCATCAGCTTCAACTTTTTTACCCTTTTGAATCGCTTCCATTCTTTTTTTCAAATCCTTTTGATCTTTTAAACCCAAAGAATATAAAGTATAATCACTTATTTCATTGTTTTTACCTACAATTAATACTACCTCATTATACTTCTTAGGCCATCTACCTTTTAATAAATCATATTGCGATTTTAATAAATCACTATTATCAATCAATTCACTAAACACATTATTGTTCATCATACTAGACTGAGTCATAAAGGAATTTTCACTTGCCTTTACAAAATCACCCATTCCCATACTATCCATAACTGTACTAGGATTTACCTTAACAATCTCTTTAGAATCATTTTTATACAAATTAATATTCAAATCATAACTATACATAATAGCATTACTATTTTTCTTAATATCGTTATCAGTATTTTCAATATAGTTTTTTAACTCTTTTAAGTTATTAGTTTCCACTTTACTAGATAAAGTAGCCATTAAATCATTCATAATGTTAGAAGAATATACCTTTCCCTCTTCCTTTGGAAAATCATCTTTTTCTCCCATCATCGTATCCATCATACTAGATATATCAATCGTTGTATTTTCAATAGTTAAAGGGTAAGACGATAAAGTATCCTCTTCTAATTTATCAATATAATTTTGAATACCTGTTGAAATAGCTAAAATTAAAGCAATACCTATAATTCCAATCGAACCTGCGAATGAAGTTAAAATTGTTCTTGTTTTTTTAGTTAACAAATTATTCAAACTCAATTTAAAACTAGTCAAAAATTTCATTGACGTTCTTTTAAACACACTTGATTTTTCTTTATCATCTATATCTTTACAAGGATTTGAATCCTCAATTATTTTACCATCTAATATTTTAACAATCCTATTTGAATAAGTATTAGCTAAATCACTATTATGAGTAACCATAATAATTAATTTATCTTTTGATATTTTTTTCAAAATTTCCATTACTTGAATACTTGTTTTACTATCTAAAGCTCCAGTTGGTTCATCAGCTAAAATGATATCTGGATTATTTACTAAAGCTCTTGCGATCGCAACCCTTTGCATTTGACCACCAGATAATTGATTAGGTTTTTTATGCATTTGATCTTTTAATCCAACATCTTTTAAAGCTTCGATAGCTCTTTTTCGTCTTTCTTTTTTAGATACCCCTGCGATAGTTAGGGCAAGTTCAACGTTAGATAAAACAGTTTGATGGGATATCAAATTATAGGCTTGAAAAACAAAACCAATAGAATAATTACGATAAGCATCCCAATCACGATCTTTAAAATCTTTAGTAGATTTACCATTGATAATTAAATCACCCTTGGTATAGCGATCCAAACCTCCAATGATGTTTAAAAGAGTTGTCTTCCCACAACCACTTGGACCTAAAATTGATACAAATTCAGAATTTCTAAACTCGATACTTATTCCTTTTAAAGCCTCTACTTTTTCATCGCCACTTATATATGTTTTAGTTATGTTTTTTAATTTTAACATAAATCAACTCCTTATATTACACTATATAATAATATGTTATTAACTTACTATACACAACTTTAATTTTAACTTTATTAAAAGATATTGTCAATACAAATCTTAAAAATGGTTAAAATAAAAAAACTATTGACATTTTTATCAATAGTTAATAAATACTATCTTAAAAACCAAGTATTAAACAAATAGCGAAAAACGCAACTCCTAAAACAACAGTAAGACGAGTTATAAAAAGTTCTCCTCCTCTTTCTTTTCTATTAGTAAATATATCATTACCACCTAAAATGGCATTAGAAGCAGCTTCTGATTTACTACTTTGTAAAAGTACTATAGCTATTAAAAGTATTGATACAATAATTAGTAAAATTTCCATATGTCCTCCCTTAACTACATAATAATTTATCATAAATGTATTAAAAAAGCAAGCTATTTATTAGGTAATATTTTTAAAATACTTCTATTTTCAATATTGATTTTCTTTAAAATCATTTTCATAGTCTTATAATCCATATCTTTTACTATATCATATTCATCTTTGATTAAATAATTATAACGAACTAAAAACTGCGTAATTCGATCATTGATAGTAGTAAAGTTATCACTTGAAAATACAATATCACTCAAACTAGTTTTAATATAACGATTAAAATCACTTTCTTTGATATCTAAATTTTCCATTTCTTTTAAAACACTAGTAATAAACTCTTCATACCTAGGAGTTTCAGCTAAGATAGATAAAACAATAAATTTATCTACTACTGTAACACTAAAACCAATTGAATCTGTAATAACTCCATCGTTTTTTAACTTCTCCAACAAATCAGAAGTAAGACCAAACTTACTATCTAGTAAAAATACCAAATAAAGTCTTAATAACCAAGGATCAATCTTAATATCCTCACAGTTAACTTTATAAGATATATTTATCTTAGGAATAGATACATTCATATAAATATCTTCCTCTTTTTTACTTACTTTATTAGGTTCGTTAAAAATCTTTTTTTGAATATTAACACTTTTTTTAAACTTTTTCTTTTTTTGATTTTCTTTAACCAAACTTATAACTTTATTAGGATCAACATTACCAGTAATAACTAAAATCATATTAGAAGGATGATAAAACGTATTATAACATTCATATAAATCCTCTTTAGTTATTTTATTTATATCATCTATACTACCAGCTGTTGTATATTTATATGGATGTTTTATAAATAAATTATACTTCATTTTTTCAAACAAACGCGTATAAGGATCATCTAAATACATATTAATTTCAGAAGCAATAATTCCTTTTTCTTTTTCAACATTTTTATCTGTAAAATAAGGTTTCGCTACAAAATCTAAAAGAATTTCTAAACCACTTTCAAAATTATCAGTACCTCTAAACAAATAAGTTGTCTTAACATCATTAGTATTAGCATTACAATCAAGTCCTAATTCCCCAAGTTTAGTAAATGGATCAATTCCATCTTCACTTTCAAACATCTTGTGTTCTAAAAAATGAGCTATTCCATAAGGAACAGTAATCATTTTATCTTTATCATTAGAATAAAACGCTATATCATTAGCTCCAAAACGAGTTGTATAAGTTACATAAAAACCATTTACATTATCTTTAGGAACTATATAGACATTTAAACCATTATCAATTACCTCATGATAGATATCTAAATCAACATTACTAATAGCTATCTTATTCATAAGCTTCATCCCCTTCTAGTAAAAACACAGTATCTCTATGAATTTTCTTACTAACAGCTAAAATCATATTACGATCTACTTTATCGATATTGTTCATTCTATCACTAACAAGATCATAGTCATAATATTCCTTCATTAAATAACTACCAACAATTTGAAAAGG
>CANQER010000021.1 GCA_947595415.1 uncultured Bacilli bacterium | reverse complement strand
TTATCAATTTCTTCTTTAGCATCTACTTCTGGAACAATACCATCAAAGTATTTATAAGCCATACTAATAGTTCTATTAACTAAGTTACCTAAAACATTAGCTAAATCACTATTAACCCTATCAATCATAAGTTCATAGGTAAATACCCCATCACTAGCATAAGGTATTTCGTGAAGTAAATAATATCTTACTGGATCAACTCCAAAAATACCTACTAAATCATCAGCATAGATAACATTACCCTTACTTTTACTCATTTTACCATCTTCAACAATCAACCAAGGATGACCAAATACCTTTTTAGGAAGAGGTAAATCCAAAGCCATTAACATAATAGGCCAATAAATTGTATGGAAACGCAAAATATCCTTACCTATTAAATGAACATCAGCAGGCCAATACTTTAAAAATTCTTCACTGTGATTACCAGAAACATCGTAACCTAAAAAAGTTATATAGTTACTTAAAGCATCTAACCATACATAAATAACATGTTTATCATCAAAACTAACAGGTATCCCCCAATCAAAAGATGTTCTTGATACACAAAGGTCTTGAAGACCTGGTTTTATAAAGTTATTTATAATTTCATTACGACGACTTTCAGGCTTAATAAAATCTGGATTATTCATAATATGTTCTTCTAATCTTTTAGCATACTTAGATAATTTAAAGAAATAAGCCTCTTCACTTGCCATTTTTACTTCCCTACCACAATCAGGACACTTGCCATCTACTAATTGTGATTCAGTAAAAAACGATTCACAAGGAATACAGTATAAACCTTTATAGTAATCCTTATAAATATCTTTTTGATCATATAATTTTTTAAACATTTTAGCAACCATATCTTTATGACTTTGGTTAGTAGTTCTTACAAACTTATCATAACTAGTATTCATAATATCCCAAATACGTCTTATCTCTAAAGATATTTCATCCACATACTCTTGAGGATTTTTACCCTCTTTTATAGCATAGTTTTGGATTTTTTGACCATGTTCATCAGTCCCAGTTTGAAAATAAACATCATAACCAGTTAATCTTTTATATCTAGCAATCGCATCAGCTAAAACAATTTCATAGGTATTACCTATATGTGGTTTTTGTGACGTATAAGCAATGGCTGTTGAAATGTAAAATTTTTTTTTCATTATTTCATCTCCCATAAGTATTTGTCCATTAATTATATTCAAATACAATATAAAAATCACATCTAATAAGACGTGATCTATTAAAACTATAAAATGCGTCTTAGTAGTAAGACTATTATACCATATTTTCTCTATTCTTCAAGATATTTTGCCAAAAATTGGGCAGCAATTTGAGTAATATTTTGACTTACATCTTCAATTTTGTTGTCTTTATCAAGAATTATAACCAATCCTACTGCATCCCCATTCGCAACAATCGTACTTATCGAATAAGTAGCATTTATAGTTTGATTTTCAATAATTTCAATATCTTTAGGATACTTTTCAATCATATTTTCTCTACGATTTATAAAATTAATCAAATTATCACTTATACGTTTATGAATATAATCCCTTTTTAGATCCCCACTTGAAGCTATTACCTCACTAGTATCTGTAACAATTATATCTTGTTTTAAAAAAGTGTAAACTGAATCTGTCAAATTTTGAGCAAATTCTACGATATTATTCATAATTGAATATTTTTTTAAAACAATGTCCTCAGAATCATTAGTGTAAATTTCTAAACTATCCCCTTCTCTAATTCTTAAAGTTTTCCTTATTTCTTTTGGTATTACTATTCTTCCTAACTCATCAATTCTTCTAACAATACCTGTGGCTTTCATAAAATACCTCACTTTCTATACATATTTTGGATAAAATTTTCCAATTTATACTTATTTATTGTCAAAAAAGTGATATAATAATAAAGCGCATATTTGAGGAGGTAATTTTATGAGCGAAATATATGTTTTTGGACATAAGTCACCTGATACAGATAGTATTACTTCTGCTATTGCATTGGCTTACTTAAAAAAACAACTTGGTTTTAATGTATTACCTAAAACATTAGGGGATATTAATCGTGAAACTAAATTTGTTCTAGATTATTTTAAAATAGAAGAACCTAAATATTTAAACGATGTAAAACTCCAAATAAGAGATTTAGATTACTTTAAAAACTACTATATTCATGAAAAAGAATCTTTGTATAAAGCTTATCAAAAAATGATGGATAATGTTATGAGTACTATACCTGTTGTGGATGAACATCAAAAACTTCAAGGTATCATATCAATGAAAGATATTACGAAAAACTTTATTGGGGAAAACTTTGATTACTTAAATACATCATATCAAAATATTATAGATACTATTGATGGAAAAGAAGTCTTAAAATTCGATGATGAAATAAAAGGTAATATTTTACTTGCTTCATACAAAAGTACTACTTTTATAGAAAGTATCGATGTTAATAGAGACACTGTTTTAATTGTAGGAGATAGACACGCTGTTATTGAATACGCTATTTTAAATAAAGCTCGTCTTATAATTGTAACAGGTAATAGACCTATTAAAGATAAACATCTTGAACTTGCGAAAAAAAACAAAGTAAATATTATTTATACACCCCATTTTTCTTTTAAAGCAGCTCGTTATATTTCTTTTTGTAATTATGTATCTAATCTTACCTTAACAGAAAATATAATTACATTTAATCAAAATGAAGACGTTGATGATTTTGTTGATATCGCTAATAAATCAAAATATAATATTTATCCTGTTGTTGATAAACACAATAAATGTCTTGGTATTGTAAGACTTTCTGATTTAGCTAGTAAACATCCTAAAAAAGTAATTTTGGTAGATCACAATGCTAGTGAACAAAGTGTCGATGGTATCGAACAAGCTCAAATAATGGAAATAATCGATCACCACAATTTAGGGGTTCTTGCTACTAGTTTACCAATTAATTTTAGAAATATGCCAGTAGGTAGTACAAATACCATTATCTATTCTTTATTTAAAGAAAATAACGTTGAAATTCCTAGTGATATTGCTGGGGTAATGTTATCTGGTATTTTATCAGATACCTTGATTTTATCTTCCCCAACTACTACAGAACAAGATCGTAATGTTGTTGCTAAACTTGCTTCTATAGCTAATATCGAATATCAAAAATATGGTCTTGAAATGTTTAAATATGGTACATCTTTAGAAGGAAAAACCAAAGAAGAAGTCCTATACACAGATTTTAAAAATTATACCTTTGATGGTAAAAAAATAGGGATTGGTCAGATATTTACTTTAAATATTGAAGAAATTTTAAACGATCTTGATAGTTATGTAAAACTTATCAATTCTGTTAAAGAAAACAATGGTTATTATATTGTTACTTTGTTTGTAACTGATATAATAAATAATGGTTCATATATTATTTTTAATGATAGTGCTATTGATATACTAGATAATAGTTTTAAAATACCTAATATAAAACAAGGACAATACTTAGATAATATCGTTTCACGTAAAAAGCAAATTGTCCCAAATATAATGGAAACAATAGAGAAAAAATAGTCATTTAAAAGTGACTATTTTTTACATTTATTTAACATTTTTTGACATTAACTGATTGCTTTTTTAATGATTTCCACTAATTCTATTAAGTAATAGATAAAATGTTTATCTAGTTTTATAGTATCTAAAGTTATAACAAGACATTCCTTTGCCATACTAAACCTAAACATTCTAGAAATTTGACTAACCTCTAAAAATAAAAGTTGCCCATCTATTTTTTGGGTTAATTCTTTAGGTAAGGTAATTTGAACAAAGTTTTTAGTTTGAACAACTTTTTTAATATTAAGTTCACTAGCCATTTTTTCAAACCACTCTTCATACATATAAACAAGTAAATCTTCACTTATATTACCAAAACGATCTTCGATTTCATTTTTTACTTCGAAAAGTTTGTCATAACTATCAATTGTATTGATTTTTTTATGAATTTCAATTTTAATATCTTCATCTAAAATATAGTTATCATCAATTGTTGTTGAAACTGAAATAAGAGGTTCTTTAGTTTCTTCTTCTTTGATATCTTGACCTTTTAACTTAGTAACTTCATCATTAAGCATTTTCATAAATAACTCAACCCCAACACTATCAATAAAGCCTGATTGTTGTTCACCTAAAAGATTTCCAGCACCCCTTATTGATAAATCACGCATCGCAATTGAAAAACCACTACCTAATTCAGTAAATTCCTTGATAACATTTAACCTTTTAATAGCTACATCAGATAAAGATCTACCAGGTTCATACATCAAATAACAGTAAGCAATACGTTCAGCTCTACCAACCCTTCCTCTTATTTGATAAAGTTGAGCTAGTCCAAAACGATCTGCATCCATAACAATCAACGTATTAACATTAGGTATATCAATCCCTGTTTCAATAATAGTTGTACAAAGTAAAACATTAAACTCATTGTTGTAAAATTTAAACATAATATCTTCTATTTGTCTTTTATCCATTCTTCCATGAATATAAGTAGCCTTAATATCAGGCATCAGTCTTATTAACTGATTTAACTTAATTTCAATATCAGCTATATGATTGTATAAAATAAATACTTGACCATTACGTGAAATTTCTTTATAAATAGCATCTTTAATAACTTGATTATTACTAGCTAAAACATAAGTCTGAATAGGATATCTATTAATAGGAGGTGTTTCAATTAAAGATAAATCTCTAACCCCTCCCAAAGACATCTGTAAAGTCCTTGGAATTGGTGTAGCTGATAAAGTTAAAACATCAACATTATTTTTTATATTCTTAATTTTTTCTTTGTGTTTAACCCCAAAACGTTGCTCCTCATCAACTACCAATAAACCCAAATCTTTAAAGACAATATCGTCACTAAGTAGCCTATGTGTCCCAATTACAATATCAACTTTTCCCTCTTTAATTTCATTGATTTTATCACTTAATTCCTTTTTAGTAACGAAACGATTAATCAAAGCAATATTAACAGGAAAAGATTTAAACCTTTCAAGAGCATTTTGATAGTGTTGATTAGATAAAATAGTAGTTGGACACAACATAGCTACCTGTTTATTTGCCATAACAGCCTTAAACATCGCCCTAAAAGCAACCTCTGTTTTACCATAACCAACATCCCCACAAAGTAATCTATCCATTGGAACTGGTTTTTCCATATCCTCTTTTATTTGATCAGTTACTCTCAATTGATCAGCAGTCTCCTTATACATAAACTCTTTTTCAAAAGCTATTTGCATATCTGTATCCTTAGGAAACGCAAAACCCTTACTTGACTCACGTTTAGCATATAAATCAAGTAAATCCATAGCCATTTCCTTAATTTTACCTTTAACTCTTAACTTAGTCTTTTCCCATTCAACCCCATTTAGGCGATTTATCTTAGGAACAGCACCATCATTACTTGAATATTTACTTATCAAATCAATCTTTTCAACAGGAATATATAACTTATCATTATCTTTATATCGAATCTCCAAATAATCTTTTTTTAACCCATTTTTATCCAAAGTTTTAAGACCTGCATATATCCCAATTCCATAATTCATATGGACAACATAATCACCAATATTTATCTTAGTAATATCCCTTATCTTTTTACCATAACGAAACTTAGTTTTATAGTTAAAATTACTAGTTTTTTTATTAAATATCTCATTTTCACTAATAACAACATAAGAATCATAAGTAAAACCATTGTTTATTTTTTTTATAATCAAATTAATTTTACCTTTAAAAATCTCATCTTCTTTAGTAAAAACCATATTTTTATTAGCTAAATAATCCATTAATTTAGTAACTTGGTAACGATTACTAACACATATAACGATCGTTTTGTTTAACCTCAAATACTCATTTAACCTTTTATTTATCAAAGAAGCATTACCACTAAAAGGTTCAACCAAATAACTCTCATAACATTTTTCATTTTTAGAATCACTTAAATCCATACCAAAATTTTCAAAAAATAAAGCATTACTTAGATCAATGTCATCTAAACTATTCATATACTTAGTATTTTTAGGTAAATTTTGACTCAAAGAATAATTTTGCATGTCTTCTAATAACAATTTATAAGCATTTTTAATCCCCTCAAAATCATTAAAAACCACCTTTACATCATCTAAATAACTAGCTATATTAGTAACTTTACCATATAAAGGTAGATCTCTTTGTTTTTCAAAAGAACCATTTTTATCTGTTATAAACTCAGTATTAGGCACAATTAAAACCTCATCAATTTCTTTAATTGTGAGTTGTGTATCAATATCAAAATATCTAATTGATTCAATCGTATCTCCCCAATACTCAATCCTAATTGGATAATCTAGATCGATTGGAAACAAATCAACAACAAAACCTCTAACTGAAATTTCCCCTGTTTTATTAACAACAGCTTGCCTTTCATAACCAATATTATATAAATCATTAACTAAATCAGCAATTTTATAATCAATATTTTTTTTCAAATTTATATAATGATCAAAAAATACTTTTTTTAAAGGCAAATACCTTAAAAAACCCATCAAATTAGTAATAACTATTTTATTTTTTCCTTTTAGAAGAGCGTTTAACGTCTCTAACCTAGTCATTTTCAACTCTGGAGAGATTGCCAAAGCTTCTGAAGTCAAAAAATCATCCATTGGAAATAGTAAGACATCGTTATTATAATTAGAAAAAGAATTGTAAAACTGATTTGCTTCATAAAGACTATTCGTAACAAATAAAACAGATCTATCCTTAAAATTATTATTTATATAGATAGTTTTTAACTCATCAGTAAGCCCAATAAGCTTATTAACATCTTCCTTTTTAAGTAAATCGCCTAAAAACGACATCATCACACCTCCTTATTTATTATATTTATTCATCAAATTATCAAACGACAAACTCAAATAATCCTCAAAAACAATAGGCGCCTTAGCTATAACAGAATCAATAAGTTCATCTTCCTCTTTACTTGGACGATTCAAAACATAATTTATCGTATCTACCTTCTTATCATTAGATATTCCAATCTTAATTCTTTTATATCCATTAGTTTTTAAATGTAGTTCTATATTTTTAAGACCATTATGGCCACCAGAACCACCTTTACAACGCAATTTCATTTTTCCACAAGGTAAATCTAAATCATCACTAATAATTAAAACAGAATCAATATCAATTTTATAAAAATTCATAAAGTCTTTTATAACTTCACCAGATAAATTAATATATTTTTGAGGTTTCAAAAAAATAATTTTCTCACCATTTATTATCTCATCTGCATATAAACCACCAAATTTATTCTTAGTAAAAGAAATACCCTTATCTTTAGCAATCGCATCAATAAATCTAAATCCCATATTGTGACGTGTACCCTCATATTCACTTCCAGGATTTCCCAAACCAACAATTAATCTCATCTTACTACCTCCTTGCCTACCTTTCGTAAAATAGACATCAATTTTTTTAAACAAACTAAACACAAATTAAAAAGTTAAAATTTAGTCCATGTAAATACCATGAAAACCAACAATTAAACACACCTTCAATAGGTTACTTTTGTTTTATTTCCCAGGAAATTTAAGAAAAGTATTTTTGAAGATCTTTCGTATATTCACCACTATCTAAATGAGCATATAAAGGAGGTAATATTTTTAAGCCTGCCTTGCCATTTTTACTTCCTTCAACTAAAACCATATTAGCATCTTTTCCCTTTTTAGGATAAGAAAAACGTATCCTTTTAGGCTCTATATTATTAGATCGCATTGCACTAATTATATCAATCAAACGATCTGGCCTATGAACAATCGCAATTACGCCACCATTTTTCAGTAACTTTCTCGCTAATTTAAAAATTTGATCCAAATTAAGCATTACCTCATGACGAGCAATTGTCTTATATTCACTATCATTTAAATGCGACGTTTCATTAACCTTAAAAAAGGGGGGATTACAAGTGATAACATCAAATTGATCAGTCTGCCACTTTTTACCTAAGACATTTATATCATCATTAATAATAGTGATTTGATCTGTTAAATTATTAATTTCTACAGATTGTTTAGCTAAAACAGCTACATCTTTTTGAATTTCCACACCTACTATTTTAGCTTTAGTTTTAGTCGCTAAAATCAAAGGGATTGGGGCATTACCACACCCAATATCCAATATATTATTAATTTTTTTATTAATTGTTACAAAATTAGCCAACAAAACACTATCCAAAGAAAAATTAAACATCTTTGGATCTTGAACAATTTTTAAACCTTCATAATTAACTATTTGATGGACAACCTTCATTTTTAACCTCAACTATACTTCCATCTTCTAACTCAACCATATAGACTTTTTTTAATATATCTAAATTAACAACTTTTCCTTTACCTTCTTTAATCTTAACAGTATCCCCTATATCAGGTAAGCATTTGCGACAATTTTTATATTCATTGTTTTCATACTTTAAACAACATAAAAGTCGTCCACAAACCCCATTAATCTTATTAGGATTTAAAGATAAATTTTGATTTTTAGCCATATTTATAGAAACAGAGTCAAAATTTTTCAAAAATTTAGCACAGCATAAAGCTCGTCCACATGAGCCAACTCCTCCTACTTCTTGAGCTTTATCTCTAACACCTACTTGCCTTAATTCAATACGTGTGTGGTAATGAGAAGCAAGTTCTTTAGCTAAATCACGAAAATCAACACGACTATCAGAAATAAATCTAAAAATAAGTTGATCACGATCAAAAGTATACATCGCATCTAAAACATTCATATTAAGATTTTGTTTTTTAATTATTTTTCGACAATTTATAAGAGCTTCCTTAGCATCTTTGATGTTTTGTTTATGTTTTTCATAGTCTTCTTTAGTAGCAATTCTAATAATTTTATTTAGCTTTTTTTTACTTTTAGTTTCAATAATAGGAGTCACAACTTTACCAAATTGTATTCCTTTTTCTGTTTCAGTAATAACTGTAATATTTTTATTTATTTGAAAGTTTCCAGCATCAAAATATTCCACTCGACCATTTTTTTTAAAAGAAACCCCAATCATTTTTTGCATTTTATACACCACCATTCATTTCTATTATTAATTTATCAATAAGCAAGTTATTGTTTATATTTACCTTTGTTTTTTCTAGTAATTTATCAACTATTTTTATATATTCAATAATATCTTTTTTAGGTAGATCATCAAATTTAGTAAATTCTTTTTCATAACCTATAAAAACATCGATTGGTTGATTTAATTTATAGTTTAAAACATCTTTATAAAACAATAATAATGTGCGTAACGCTTTTATTATATCATCTTTTTCTTTAAAAGTATCATGCCATAATTTGTTAGTATATAAAAGAGTATCAATTCCCTTTTGTTTAATATTAACAGCAAATTCAACTACTTTATTCATTTTTAGACTATTTTTTTCATCATTTACAAATTCATCTATATCTTCCTTACTTTCTAGTAAAATATTAGCTAAATTTAATAAAGCATCATTTGTTTTTACTAAGCTATCAGTAAGCCTAATTATTTGACAACGTGAAACTATTGTATTTAATAATTGATAAATATTGTCTGTTGTTAAAATAGCGATTATATTTTCTTCTGGCTCTTCTAAAAATTTTAAAATCGAATTGGCTGCAGATGGATTCATTTTGTGGGCTTGATTTATAATATATATTTTTTTATTTCCCACAATTGCTTTTTTACTGAATTCTTTTTGAAGTTCATCTAATTGTTCTTTTTTAATCCACATCCCATCAGGATTGATAATTTTTATTTCCATATAATCTAAGTTATCTATCTGCTTACATTGATTACAATTTTCACAATGTTCATTATTAGTTTTGCCTTTAGGACATAGGATTGCTTTAGCAAACGATAAAGCTAAATTGGAAATATCATTAAAATTTTTAGCTTCTATTAGATAAGCATGCGAAAAACGATTATTTCTAATCGCATTTGTCATTATTTTATAAGCTATTGGCTGCGATAATTGATAATTATCTAGCATATCCTTCACCTCTTAAAAGACAACTAAAAGGATTACAATTAAAGAGAATAAAGCTGGTATTCCTAAAATTGTTAAGATGCCAACTGTGAAGATGTTTATAGGAATTATTAAATCTAATGGTGAAGCTATTAAATTGTACCCATATAAAATAAATGCACTTACTATTATTCTTTTAAATAAGTTTAAAATGTGTTTTAGCATTTTGTCCACCTCTTTTAAACTATATGAAAGAATTTTTTCATTTATGATATGGTTGTTCGATCCTCTAAAGCCATTTCTAAAGTTAGAGCATCGATATAATCAATATCTGCACCTATAGGTATTCCAGAGGCAATCTTTGAAACAATTACATCTAATCCTTCTAATTTTTTTGAAATATATAAACCTGTTGTTTGCCCTTCAATACTTGGTTTAACAGCAATTATAACTTCTTTTATATTTTCCTTTTTTATTCTTTCTAACAATAAATCAATTTTTATATCTTCAGGATTTATTCCTTCTAGAGGAGAAATTAAACCATCTAAAACATGATATTTTCCTTGATAAGTTCCAACTTTTTCAAATAAGAAAACATTTTTTGGTTCTTCAACTACACAAATAATTGATGAGTCACGTGTTTTATCTTTGCATATTGGACAAATATCTTGTTCTGATAAGTTATTACAAATACTACATCTTTTTATTTTTGTTTTTATATCTTTAAGCGATTTAGTATAAATATTTATAATTTCATCATCCATATTTAAGGTCGCTAAAGCTAATCTTTCAGCAGTTTTTTCGCCGATTCCAGGTAATTTTTTATAACATTCAATAAGATTTTTTATTGTTGTTGGATAATTCATTAAAATAATCCAGGTAACCCTTGTGTATATTTACCCATTTTTTCATCGGTCTGTTTATCTATTTGTTGCATTACATCATTAACAGCTACCATTATTAAATCCTCTAACATTTCAATATCATCTTTACTTATTTCATCTGTATCAATTTTAATTTTGGTTATTGTTTTATTTCCCTTAGCTTCTACTGTTACAAAAGATGATTTACCTATAAAAGTTTGATTGTCAATTTCGTTTTTTGCTTCCATCATATCTTTTTGTAATTTTTGAGCTTGTTTCATCATAGCTTGTATATTCATAATATTTCCTTCTTTCTAATTATATTCGACGATATCTCCAAATAAATTTTGAAAATCATCTGTTTTTTTTGTGAATATCTCATTTAAACTAAATGGTTCTTCTTCAAATTTGTATTGTTTTTGTTTATTGTTAAATTCTTTTTTTATTATTTCCCATTCGTCTAAATCTGTAGCAATAACTCTATAATCATTATTGTAAACTTTTTTGAATATTTTTTCAATAGTTAATAAATTTTCATTAAACATTTCAACTATTGATATGTCTGGATAGACAATCACAATATATTTATCACTGGCTGCTTTTATAGTTCCATCTAATATTATATTAGCAAACTGACTATATTTATTATCTAATATTAATGGTCTTATTTTGTCTAAATCTTTTTTGATGACTTCTAAATATGTTCTTTTGAAGTTTGATAAAGTGTTGTTTATTCTTATATTTTTTATTATTTTTATTTTTTCTTTTATATCATCATCAATTTCTATTTTTTCTTTGATTTCAACTTTTTCTTTTGGAATTGGTTTTTCTTCTAACTTCTCAGATATATCTATTTTTTTATTATTTTCGTTACCTAATAGTTTAATAAAACTTAGTTCTAGATCTATTTTTGGATTATTTGAGTTTTTCATTTCTCGAAGACTTTGATTTAATTCTTTGATTAAGTCATATATTTCCCCAACATTTATTTGATCACAAAATTTTGTATATATTTCTTGATTGATTGTTTCTTTAAAGTATTTTGGGGTTTCTATTGAAAGTAAACAGTTTCTTAAAAAAAGAATTATTTCTTCAGTTATTTTTATTATATTTTTTCCATTTTCATTATATACATTTATTTGTTTTATTAATGAATCAATATCATGTTGGACGATCTTTTCCATGAATTCAACTAAGGAATATTGACTTATTGTCCCATTTATTTCATGAATATGTTCTATTTTTATTTCTCCATCTACGTAGGATATTGCTTGGTCTAGCAAACCTACTGCATCTCTAAGTCCTCCATCTGCTAATCGTGCTATTTCATCGATTGCTGATTTTTCGATGGAAATATTTTCTTTTTGGGAAATAAA
>CANQER010000020.1 GCA_947595415.1 uncultured Bacilli bacterium | reverse complement strand
GATATTAACTGTTTGTAGTAAAAAAGGAATACCCCCTATATGATCCTCGTGTCCATGGGTTATAAATAAAGCTTTAATTTTACTTTCATGTTGTTTTAAAAAAGTGAAGTCAGGGATTACATAATCAATTCCTAATAGTTCACCCTCAGGAAAAGTTACACCCGCATCTGTAATAATCAATTCATTATTGTGCATAACACAATACATATTTTTCCCAACTTCACCAAGACCACCTAACGCAAATATTTTGGTGTCTTCCTTTTGATTAAATTTCATATAAACTCCTTTCATTAAAATTAGAAAAACATGACTATACTATTATATCTTTTTTTTTAATATTTGTCTAGTTTTATAAAAGTATTAAAAAAAGGTCAAAAAACAATAGACATTTTTAATCTTTTGTATTATAATAAATGACAATTTGGAGGTGCACATGATGAAATTAAATTTACCAGTTATTGTATTAAAAGGAATTATCCTACTTCCTAATAATGATATAAGATTAGAATTTGATAATGATAATACTATTATTGATACAAGTGAATTATTTCACGACAATAAACTATTAATAGTTAATCAAACTAATCCATTAGATGAAGTATTTGATATAGATAGTTTACCTAAATATGGCGTAATTGCGAAAATAAGCCATAAAATAAAATTACCTAATGGTAAATTAAGAGTTGTAATAAAGGGGATAAAAAGAGCTTATATTGATGAATACTTAAACAATGTAGATATCCTAGAAGCTATTGTAGAAGAAAAAGAAGAAGTAAAAATAGATGAAAAAAGTCAAATAGCTTTAATAAGAAAATTATATCGTGAAATAGAAAACTATATCAAAAGTATCCCTTATGTTAGTAATAGTGTGTTATCAATTATAAGTAATATTAAGGATATAAGTATTCTAACAGATATAATTGTACCTCATCTACCTATTAGTTTAGCTAGATTAGAAGAATACCTAAAAGAAAACAATCCTATAATTAGATCGAACATGATTTTAAAAGATGTAGCTTATGAAGAAGAAGTTTTTAACATTGAAAAAAAGATCGACTTAAAGATCAAAGAAGAATTAGATAGTAGTCAAAAAGAATACATTTTAAAAGAAAAAATAAAAGCTATGAAAGAAGAGTTAGGAGAAACTAGTTATAAGGAAAATGAAATAGATAAAATAAATGAAAGATTAGAACAATTAGATGCTCCTAGTCATATCATTGAAAGAATAAAAGTTGAACTTAAAAGATATGAAAGTCTAAGTAGTATGTCTCCTGAAGTAACTATCGCAAGAGACTATATCGATTGGTTATTAAACTTACCATGGAATAAAATGACAGATGACAACATTGATTTAAAAGACGTTAGAAATAAATTAGATGCTTCTCATGATGGACTAGATAACGTTAAAAAAAGAATTATTGAATATTTAGCAGTCAAACAAAAAACAGGTAGTTTAAAAGGTCCAATTATTTGTCTAGTAGGTCCTCCAGGAGTAGGTAAAACTTCTCTTGCTTTTAGTATCGCAGAAGCTATGAATCGTAATTTTGTCAAAATGTCAGTGGGAGGAGTGAATGATGAATCTGAAATAATTGGTCACAGACGTACATATTTGGGCGCCAATCCAGGACGAATTATTCAGTCCCTTAAAAAAGCTAAAAGTTCAAACCCAGTTTTCTTAATTGACGAAATAGACAAAATGACAAAAGATATTAAAGGTGATCCAGCAAGCTGTCTTTTAGAAATACTAGATCCAGAACAAAACAAATACTTTAGTGACAACTACATCGAAGAAGAAGTTGATCTATCAAACGTACTTTTCATCACCACAGCTAACTATATAGATCAAATCCCTCATGCCTTAAAAGATCGTTTAAAAATAATTAATATTTCAGGTTACACAGAATACGAAAAACTAGCTATCGCTAAAAAACATTTAATACCTAAAATCTGTAAAAACAATGGTTTAGATCATAGTTATATCAAATTTGAAGATAGTGCTATTAAAGATATAATAAATTTCTACACTAGAGAAGCAGGAGTAAGGGAATTAGAACGTCAAATCGATACCATTGTAAGGAAAATAGTAACCTCAATGGTAATGCAAAAAATAGTAATACGTTCACTTAATATCACATCTACTAACCTATCACAATACCTAGGTAAACGTAAATATCACTTTATAAGTAATAATGCCTCAATCGTAGGAGTCGTAAATGGTCTTGCTTATACATCATATGGAGGTGACACTCTTCCTATTGAAGTAAACTACTATAAAGGGGATGGAAAACTAGTTTTAACTGGTTCATTAGGTGACGTTATGAAAGAAAGTGCTCATATAGCTTTAAGTTATATTAAATCAAACTACAAAGATTTTAAAATAGATTATGACAAACTCCTTAAAAACGACATCCATATTCATGTCCCAGAAGGCGCAATCCCTAAAGATGGACCAAGTGCTGGTATAGCTTTAACTACAGCTTTAATAAGTACTCTATCCAACCAAAAAGTACCTAAAAACCTAGCTATGACAGGAGAAATAACCCTAAGAGGTAACGTCCTACCAATAGGAGGTTTAAAAGAAAAAAGTATTGGGGCTAATCGTAATGGAATAAAAACAGTTATCATACCTTATGAAAACCTAAAAGACTTAGAAGACGTTCCAAAAGAAGTAAAAGACAAAATTGAATATATTACAGTTAAAAACTACAAAGATGTATACAAATACTTATGGAAAAATTAAACTTTATCATATTAAAGTTTTTTTTTCATATAATTTAGGGAAAAGAGAAAGTGAGGTTAAAATGGAAAAAATAGTTTCTTTTAAAAAAGATATCGTTTTTAATAATAATCTAGCTGAAATAACTAGTATTTCCCTAGAACATACGCTCCATTTAGAAAAAGAAAATTTAATAAGTGGTGATTTTATATTAAGTGGTGATTATAAAATGTCTGAGGCTAGTGTAAATGTTGATCATTTCTCATACAATCTACCTTTTGATATCAATGTTGATGATCGTTATATCCTAGATGATGTAACAGTTGATATCGATGATTTTTACTACGAAATTATCAACAACAACATTTTATCTGTAAATATTGATGTAAAATTAGACAATTTAAAAGAAAACGAAAGAGCCTTAGATGAAGTAGTAGACGAAGTTATCGATATGAAACCAGTTGAAATAGAAGAAATTAGTGAGGTTGAAGATAATATTTCCCTATTTTCTAGTATGGATAGTAAAGAAACTTACACAACCTATAAAGTATATATCGTAAGACAGGGAGATACTTTAGAAGAAATTATGAAAAAATATATGATAGGTAGGGATGAATTAGAAAAATACAACAACATTAATGATATAAAAATAAATGATAAACTAATAATCCCAGCTGTTGATGCGCAAAGTAAGTGAATTATTAAAACATCTAGATTGTAAACCATATAGGTATACTAAAAATGGTAAAGTTATTTTAGTTGATACAGATCGTGGTAGTTATGTTATTAAGGATAAAAAAAAGGATAATAGTCAAATATTTGCGTATTTAAAATCACGCAATTTTGATTATTATCCCAAAGTTTTATATGAAGAAGATGACTATCAAATTTTACAGTACATAGATGATATAAATAGCCCCTTAGAACAAAAAATAGCCGATATGATTGATCTAGTAAGTCTTCTTCACAGTAAAACAACTTATTTTAAAGAAATAGAAGATGCTGATTACCAACAAATATATGAAGATATATCGAATAACATTTTGTATCTAAGAAGTTATTACCAAGATTTAATTACCATCATTGAAACTAAAGTATATATGTCACCAAGTCACTACCTTCTTGCTAGAAACATCGAAGTTATAATAAATGCTTTAGATTTTTCAGAAAACGAGTTAGAAAAATGGTATAAAATAGTAGGTGAAAAAAGAAAAAAAAGAGTAGTGGTAGTTCATAATAATTTAGATTTAAGTCATTTTATAAAAGACAATAATCCTTATCTAATAAGTTGGGATAAAGCTAGAATAGATACCCCTGTTTTTGATTTATACAAGTTATATAAAAAACATGCCATCGAAATAGATTTCTTTGACATATTAAAACGTTATGAACATAATTATCCATTACTAGAAGAAGAAAGAATGTTATTTTTTATTTTAATTGCTTTACCTAGTAAAATAGAATTTGACGATAGTATCTATAATATGTGTATAAAAATAGGTAGGGAAATAGATAGAATATACAAAACAGAAAGTCTTATTTCACCATATTATCCTAAAGATACTATAAAAGATGATTAGTAAGAAAAAGAATATAAAAAATAAATTAAATCTAGTAACTATAAAAAAAGTAAGGATTATTTGGTAAAATAGTAAAATTGAAAAAGCAAAAAAACATATAAACCATTTTCCTCTTCCACACCACCAATTACGATTAGGCATATAAATCACCTAATATATATTATTCAAAGTTTAATTATTGGTATAGGTAAAACTACAATTGTAGTTTTTTTTTAAAACAAAAAACTAACTATATATGTTTTTTGTATAACTACGACCAAATCCATATAAAACGTTAGCTTTATTTCTATTACAAATATTTTCCACTATTGGTTCTTTTGCATCAATTAGTAATCTTTTATCATCACTTTCAAGTAAGTAAAATGAATCTATAAAAGAAGCATCTGTAACTTCATTGTGATATGTAAAATGATCTATCAATGAATCAATTGTATGAATATTATATAAAATATCAGATTTTATTTGATCACTATAATATATATGACCACTTTCCCCTACAACAGTAATAACTAAATAATCATCTTTGGAATAAAGTAGGGTACTATATGGTTCATAAATTGGAAAACGATCCATATAGAAAATATATGATTTACAAAACATATCTTTAATATTTATAGGTTTATCATATATTAAATTACTAAATAACTGTAAATAAGTATAATTAGGTCCATATTCGTTAGTTATTTTTTTGTATATATTTAAGAAATCTTCTTTACTAGTATTACTTATAAGAGCTTTATTACAAGTATTAACTAAATCTTTAATAATTTCAAATGTTTCATTTTTAACACTATCTATTATTTGATAAGACATATTCCCATCACATTGCATTAAAAACTCAGTAAAATATTCATCTTCATTGTCTAAATTACTATAAACTTCTATACTACATTTATTAATATAACTTCTAAATATTAAAGCCATATATAAATCTAAATCCATAAAAATTCTCCTTTCAATTACACAATATACTAATATTATATGTTAGATTGTGTCATTTATTGTTTACTATTATTTTTTGACAAATTATGTATTCATAAACAAGTAAAATAAGAATAAGTTAAAGTAGGTGATTAAATGGTAAAGAGGTTTAAAAGTAAGAAAAGAAAACATTTTAAATTAAAATATATTCTATTTATCATTATTTTAATTGGTTGTTTTTATGTTGTAAAAGATTTTAAATTAGCTAGAAATAACCAAGATTTTATCAAAAGATTACTTAAAGATTCTAACTACTATATGAAATATGAAACCAATATAATTGATGATATCTTAAGTATTTTTATTGATGTTAAAAAACCTCTTACCTTAATTAAAAATGGTCTTTTAAATGTAAAATCAACTAGTTTAACTTATGATGTAAAAAACTACATTAAAGATCCTACCCCTGTTAAAAAAAGTGATCCTTTAGTATATATTTATAATACGCATCAAGATGAAGAGTATAAAGCTGGTAATTTAAAAAACTATAATATAAGTCCTAATGTTATGATGGCTTCTTATTTACTCAAAGAAAGATTAGATAAATTAAATATTAATACAGTAGTTGAAGAAGCTAATATCGTAGAATTTTTAAACTTAAACAATTGGAATTATAATAGTAGTTATAAAGCTAGTAGGGTGTTTTTAAAAGATGCGATTGATAAGTATCAAGCCAAACTTTATATAGACTTACATAGAGATGCGATAAATAAGAGTTTGTCAACTATTAAAATTGGTAATAAAAATTATGCTAAAGTATTGTTTGTAATTGGAACAGATAATAAAAACTATAAAAAAAATATGAAAATCGCAACTAAAATAAGCGATATGATAAATGATAAGTATCCTGGTTTAAGTAGAGGAATTTTGAAAAAGGGTGGTAAATATACCAATGGAGTATTTAACCAAGATTTAAGTAGTAAAGTTATTTTGATAGAA
Source organism: uncultured Bacilli bacterium (assembly GCA_947595415.1). Classification (GTDB taxonomy): domain Bacteria; phylum Bacillota_I; class Bacilli_A; order RF39; family UBA660; genus CANQER01. The sequence continues at coordinate 6,667 of CANQER010000020.1, read as the reverse complement.
TGTGGCGCTTACCAAAACAGTATTGATGAGGTTTTAAACACAACAGATGTTTTATCTAGAGTTATTAAAGATTATCTAAATGGATAAAAAGGATAAAAAACTAAGTGAGCGCCTTTTTAAAAGTATTTGTTTACTAACTATAGTTGGTTTTTTAACTTTGTATTTATCCCAAGCTACAGGTTACTTTGAATATAATCAACATCGTAAAATTGCTTTTACCTCTGAACAGATTAAAAAATTTGAACAAGATGTTAGTGAAGGTAAGAATGTTGATATTGAAAATTACCTAGAGGATGCTAATAAAAACTACGACAACAAAATCTCTAAACTAGGATACAATCTATCAAAAGATGTAAGTAATGGAGTTAAAAAAGCAATCGAAGAAGTATTTAAAGTATTAAACAAAATGGTTGAAGAATAAAAACATCCATCTTAAATGGATACGTTTTATTTTACAAAATTATATATTTTTTGTCAAACTATTTTTAGTTAATTTTTTAACTTTATCAGTTTTTATTAGTACTTTATCATCACTATGACTAACTTCTAATATCCTTTCTTTATCTTTTAAAGTTAAAATGAAACTAGGTGATTTTGTATCTTTAAGAATATAACTAATCGTATTAGAAACACGATTTATATTAAAAGGAATAGTTAAATGAAGTAAATATTCTTTTAAATAATCTTCATTTTTAAAGTTGTTTTTAATAGTTAGATTAACTTCATAACCATTGCTTTTAACCTTATAAACAGTACTATTATCTATATACCTACAATTTAGGATATTACCATTATAGTTATTTTTTAATTGATACCCTAAATATGTTAATTTATTACTATAATATATAATAACATCATCATATATAAATTCAATATTATCAGTTAATTTAACCTTAATTTTATTCATACCTTTAAAAAAACAATCAAATGATTTATCAAGTTTATTAAAATTATCTAAAATACATCCTTGAAATTTAGGATTTATTTTTTTTAAAACATTTTTAAACTCATAAGTTGTTTTATCTAGATTATTATTTAAAAGCCAATTATCTAGTTCGTTTAAAATTTTGTTATCATTAAATAAAATGTCGTTATTCAAATTAATCCCTCCTTTTGATTAAACTATATAATATAACATAAATTTTTTTTTGTAAAGTATATAATACTATTTTATGAAAATACTATAATAGGTGATACAAATGGTACTAGTATATATTGAAAATACTTATTTTTGTAGTAAAATAATAACTTACTTAACTAAAAACAACATTCCCTGTACAACAGATCCTAATGCTTTATATGACTATATATTAATAGGTCAAATAAATAGTAAAACTCTATCTTTAATTGAAAACAAAAAGGTAATTTTTATAACTCATCTAGAAGAAGCTAAAATATATTATCACTACAATCATAATAACGTTATAAGTAAAAACTATATGAAAACTTTTTATGATTTAATAGGTAAATGTAGTTTAGTAATTGTAAGTCTACCTTACTTTAAAAACATTTTAAAAAACTATCAATACATAAAAGTTATAAACTGGCAATTACCTATTATCCAAAACAGTGGAATTTTAAAAAAAATGGGTTTAAACAAATATAGAAAAAAGATCGTTTTTGTCGATTTTGAATACGAAAATATAAACGATTTACTTTTAATTAGTAATAAATACCCTAAAATGGAGTTTATCTTAATAGGATACAAACCAAAATTTTACTTAAACAAAAGAACTAGAAATTTACTCAATAAATTACCTTACAACGTTAAAAAAATAGTTTATCTAGACTTTGATCTTTATCTAGACATTATTAGAAATTCATCTTTTTGTATTTATAGTACAACCAATATTTCCTATATCAATTTTTTAAACAGTATTTTTTATTTAAAAATAAACACCATTATTAAAGATTGTCCTTACTATAACGACTACTTAATAGATGGCAAAAACTGTTATTTATACGATAAAGACCTACTAATAAAAGTTAAACGAATTATGGAAGGAAGAGTAAAAAACATGAGTTTAGAAACTTTTGAACTAGTAAAAAACAACAATTTTAAAGAAATTTTAAAAAAATATAAAAATATATTAAAGTAAAATGGTTGCTTATAAACGTTTTGATTGATATAATTAATATGGTGGATATTATGGAAGAAAGAATTTTAAATTTACTAAAAAATACTGATAAAGCATTAAGTGTTCATGATATTGAACATGATTTAGGCTTCACAACAGTTGATCAATTAAAAGAATTATTAAAAGAACTAAATCGTTTAGAAGAAGAATTAAAAATCTATCGTACTAATAAAAATAACTACATGTTATTTAATAATAGTCATCTTAAAGTAGGAAAAATGATAGGCAATAGAAAAGGCTATGGATTTGTTGATATAGATGGTGATGAAGACGTTTTTATAGCTCCATCTAATATGAACAATGCAATTCATGGAGATACTGTTATTGTCGAAGTTATCTCTAAAAAAGGTTTAGAACTAGAAGGAAGAATTGTTAAAGTTGTTAGTCGTGAATTAAAAGAAGTCGTAGGAGAATTTTACTACAAAGATTTAGTTGGACATTTAAAAATTGATGATGATAAAGTAAAAATCGATATCGATATTGATAAAAATAAAACCATGGGAGCTATGGATGGCCATAAAGTTTTAGTAAAACTTGTAAAAAGACTAGAAAATAACCATTATAAAGGAGAAGTTGTTAAAATAATTGGTCATAAAAATGAACCTGGGGTAGATATTTTATCAATTGCTTGTAGATATGGAATTAATGATACTTTTAGTGATGAAGTAATGAAAGAAGTTAATGATATACCAATTGAAGTAAAAAAAGAAGAACTAGAAGGAAGACGTGACTTAAGAGACGTTTGTATTTTTACAATCGATGGTGATGATACAAAAGATATCGATGATGCTATTTCAATTAAAAAATTAGAAAATGGCAATTACGAATTAGGAGTTCATATTGCAGATGTAAGTTATTATGTCAAAGAAAACACCCATTTAAACGAAGAAGCTTACAGTAGAGGTACTAGTGTTTATCTAGCTGATAGAGTAATTCCTATGTTACCTCAAAAACTTAGTAATGGAATTTGTTCTTTAAATGAAGGGGTAGATAGATTAACTATATCTTGTGTTATGGAAATTGATAATAAAGGTAATGTTATTAATCATGACATTTTTGAAAGCGTAATTAGATCTAGAAAACAAATGACCTATAAATGTGTAAATCAAATTCTTGAAGAAGATGTTATCCCAGCTGGTTATGAAGATTTTGTAAGTGATCTAAAACAAATGAGTAATCTAGCTAAAATACTTAGAAAAAACAAAGAAGCTAGAGGTTATATTGATTTTGATATCGATGAAGCTAAAATAATTGTTGATGATAAAGGTATGGCTATTGATGTTGTTAAAAGAAATCGTGGAGTAGGAGAAAATTTAATAGAAGATTTTATGATCGCAGCCAATGAAACAGTCGCATCCCATATATTTTATATGGATCTTCCTTTCATCTATCGTGTCCATGGTGTTCCAGATGAAAAAAAGATTATGAATTTTTTAAATTTTGTCAAGATATTGGGTTATAGTGTAAAGGGCGATTATAAAGAAGTAACACCTATAAAAATGCAAAAATTACTAGATTCTTTAAAGGATAAAAAGGAATTTTTAATATTTTCCAAACTTTTACTTAGAAGTATGCAAAAAGCAGTATACGATAGTCAAAACATAGGACATTTTGGACTAGGTAGTAAATGTTACACTCACTTTACATCACCAATTAGAAGATATCCTGATACAACAGTTCATAGACTTTTAAGAACCTATTTATTTGAAGGAAGATATGACGCTGATACAATTAATTACTGGGAACATTTGCTTCCTTTTCTAGCAGATCATACCTCTAAAAAAGAACGTGATAGTGTAGATTGTGAACGTGAAGTAGATGACATGAAAAAAGCAGAATACATGATGAATCATATCAATGAAAAGTATACAGGTATTATAACTAGTGTTGTAAGTTTTGGGATGTTTGTTGAACTTCCAAACTTAATTGAAGGACTAATTAAAATAGATGATTTAGATGAACACTATTTTTATGATGAAATGACTTATTCATTACGTAGTCAAAGTAATAAAAGGGGTTATAGAATAGGAGATACAGTAAAAGTTATTGTTAAGTCAGCTAATAAGGAGACAAGAAAAGTAGATTTTATAATTGACAAAGAAAAATAAGGTAGGGGGAAGCAGTATGGAAAAAGATTATAAAAAAATCATAACAATTTTAAAAAAAGGTAAATGTAGTTTTAACGAATTAAAACAAAAACTAAGTATTAATCCTAGTGTTTTATACGAACAATTAGAAGAATTAAAAGATTGTTTAGTTATAAAACAAAAAAAAGATTTATATTATTATAACAATGAAAAAAGAGGAATTTTAAGAGTTCATAAAAGTGGGGAATATGGTTTTATTGAATGTAACAATAAAGAGTATTATGTTCCTTGTGATAACTTTAATGGCGCAATCGATCAAGATTATGTATCTTTTGATACATCTTTTACTAGTAATGGTATGATTGCTGATGTAATTGAGTTTAAACGAAATAAAAAACATAATGTTATTGGTGAAGTTAAAGAAATAGATGGAAAAAAGGTATTTGAACCATATAATAGTATAGGAAATATGCAAATAAGTTTAAGACAAGGACAGTTAAACAATATGCCTATTGGAGCTATTTTAGAGGTAAATATTTTAAATCAATACGACTTAAATGGTTATCGTGGTAAAATAGTACGTTTTTTAGGGATTGTTGATAATAAGGATTCAGATATTTTAGCTAGTATTATTAAAAATGGTATTCCTATTGATTATAGTCCTGAATATCAAGAAGAGTTAAAAAATGTTCCTACTAAAGTTACAAAAAGAGAAATGAAAGGAAGAAAAGATTTACGTAAAAAACAAATCTTTACGATTGATGGTAAAAATACGAAAGATATCGATGATGCTGTTGGAATTGAAAGGTTAAACAATGGTAACTATAAGCTATATATTTCAATTGCTGATGTAAGCCATTATGTTTTAGAAAATAGTCATATTGATTGTGAAGCTTATAAAAGGGGAACTAGTGTTTATCCAGTAAATAGGGTATATCCTATGTTTCATCCTGATCTATCAAATGGTATTTGTTCTTTAAATCCTAATACTGATAGACTTGCTTTAACAGTAGAGTTAGAACTAGATAAAAATGCTAATATTGTTAAGGGAAATATTTATGAATCTGTTATTAACTCTAAAAAACAAATGACTTATGAAGAAGTTAATAAGTTACTTGAAAAAGGATTAACTCCTCATGGATATAGTAGTTTTAAGGAAAGTTTACTTCTTTTAAATGATTTATCTTTAAAACTTAATAAAAAAAGAAAAAGTAGAGGATGTATTGATTTTTCTTTACCTGAAGTTGAAATTGTAGAAAATGATAGTGGGGAAGTTACTAATCTAAATATTAAAAAATTAGGTAGAGCAGAAGATATGATTGAAGATTTGATGCTTATTACTAATGAATTTGTTTGTCAAAAACTAGCTTCTTGTGTAGATGTACTACCTTACAGAGTTCATGAAATACCAGAGGAAAATAAGGTTTCTTATTTTGTTGATATTTTAAATTATTTAGGAATGGATGTTGAAATAGGGGACTTTACATCACCAGAAGCTTATCAAAAAGTATTAAAAGAAATCGAAAAACAACCTAATTTTCAAACTGTTTTAGCTATTGCGTTAAAATCATTCCCAAGAGCTAAATATTCAGTTGATAATATAGGTCACTATGGATTATCTTTAAACAATTATACTCATTTTACATCACCAATTAGAAGATATCCTGATTTAATAATTCATCGTTTAGTAAAAAAACATATTCTTAAAAAGAATATTGCTTTAAATAGAGATATTAAAGAAAGTTGTAATCACTTATCAAATTGTCAAGTTAGAGCTGATAAATGCGAAAGAGAAATTATTAGAATGAAACTAGCTAAATATATGGAAGATAAGATTAATCAAGAGTTTGTAGGGACAGTTAGTTGTGTTAATAATAATACTTTGTTTGTTCAATTAGATGATAATCAAATAGAGGGGGAAATATTATTAAACAGTTTACCTATTGAGTTTAAAAGATCTGAAAATAGGGTGTATTTAACTTTTGTAAATGAATGTCGTCTTGGAGTAGGTGATCGCATTAATGTTGTTTTAAAAGATGCTGATCATATGAGTGGTACAATTATATTTGAATATAAATCAGAAGAAAAACAAAAAGTAAAAAGGTGATATTATGGAAATAAACAATCGTAAGGCAAGGTTTGACTATGAAATAGAAGATACTATTGAGTGTGGGATTGTTTTAACTGGAACTGAAATTAAGTCGATTAGAAATGGTAGAGCTAATTTAAAGGATAGTTATGGTATTATTAGAAATGGGGAAGTTTTTTTACTTAATATGCATATTAGCCCTTATGAACAGGGAAATATTTTTAATCATGATGAATATAGAACAAGAAAGCTTTTACTTCATAAAAAAGAGATTTTAAAACTTAAGGATAAGGTTATGTTAGAAGGTTATACTCTAGTACCATTAAAGGTGTATTTTAAAAAAAATTATGCTA
>CANQER010000019.1 GCA_947595415.1 uncultured Bacilli bacterium | reverse complement strand
GAAGTGAAGCCACCGGCAGGTTAAATTATAAGCTTTTTACTTTGACATTTTTTTAAACTTTTATATTGACATTTACAGAAATGCTTTTAGATGAAATATGAGTAACAATTCCAACTAACAAAGCATCACCTATAATATTTAAGACTAAATAGTCGAAATTATTAAATCCTTTGCTGAAGAAAAAAATACCACAATAAGAACATATTGAAATTATTATAATGAAAAATATTATTAAAAATATAAGTAAGAGTTTATAAATTTTAGATTTTTTCTTTCTCATATTAAGTATCACCTGTATTAATTATATCATTTATTTTGCCTTTGACAAAATTATTAACCCCCTAGGTATTTTGACACAAGTATCAAAATAACCTTTGGGGGAAAATTATTGAAAAAAATCAACCCAAATGGATTGATTATATGTTAAGTTCAAACTATAAAAGTTCGAACAGAAACGTCACTGGTGCCAAATGCAAGAATCGAACTTGCCTCTGACCCTTACCAAGGGCCTGTTCTACCACTAAACTAAATTGGCATAATTGGTGTGAAGAAGGAGACTTGAACTCCCACGATAATATATCACTACCCCCTCAAAGTAGCGCGTCTACCAATTCCGCCATCCTCACAACTAATATAAGTATATCACAAATATCAAATTTATGATATAAAAAAACCTTTGATTGCAAAGGTTAATATACAACTGGTGTCCTGTGCGAGATTCGAACTCACGACCCTCTGATTAAAAGTCAGATGCTCTACCTACTGAGCTAACAGGACATAAGTGGCTGCCTCGGCTAGATTCGAACTAGCGAAATGCCACAGTCAAAGTGTGGTGCCTTACCGCTTGGCTACGAGGCAATAAATCAAAGTGGTGGAGGGAGATGGATTTGAACCATCGAACCCGAAGGAACAGATTTACAGTCTGCCGCGTTTGACCACTTCGCTACCCCTCCAAAAGTGGTGCCGGAAATAGGAATTGAACCCACAACCTACTGATTACAAGTCAGTTGCTCTACCAGTTGAGCTATTCCGGCAAATGGTGGGCGATATAGGACTCGAACCTATGACCCCCTGCTTGTAAGGCAGGTGCTCTAACCAACTGAGCTAATCGCCCAAACCTCTAGACGTATTTAATTATATCATTTATCCATTTTTTTTGTCAATATATTTGTAACTTTTTATTTAACTTTTTTCATTTTTTCTAAATTATCGTCAATCCAAATAGGTAATTTGTAAGCCAAAGTTTTAAAACCCAAACTAGTTTCAACAATCTTTTTTTTCTTAAAATTAGCCTTTTTCTTATAATCAATATTTTTAATACTAAGTTTAAGTTGTGAAAGCTCATCATCAACATCTAAAATTTCAACATAAATAATATCACCAATATTAACATAATCAGTTATATTCTTAACATAACTATGCGAAATCTCAGAAATATGAATAAGTCCACTATAATATTCATCTAAAGAAACAAAAACACCATAAGACTCTATCCCTGTAACAGTTGCTTTAACTACTTTTCCTTTCTTATATTTAGTCATTTAATACACCTCTTGTATCGATTATACCATAACATCCAATAAATTTAAACCTTTACAATAATTTGAAAATAATATATAATACAAAATGGTGATATTATGAAAGAACAAACCCAAAAAATCATTCAAATTATTGATGAATTACGTCCTTTTCTAATCAATGATGGAGGTAATATTGAATTTGTTAAATACGAAGATAATATCGTATATATCAAAATGAGTGGTGCTTGTGCTTCATGTCATATGCTTGATTTAACCTTAAAAGAAAGAATTGAAGCTGCGATCAAAGAAGAAGTACCTGAAGTAATAGAAGTAGTAAACGTCAAATAGTTTTAAGCCATTCAATATCTGGCATATTAAATAAACTACGTAAATATAAATATAATTTTTTTAACGTATTTTCATACATGGGAATATTATCAATAATAGGGATTAGTAATTTTTCATCCCCGCCATTATTAATAATATCCTCATAAATATCAAAATAAAAAGTTGGAAACATCATACGTGAAAAAAACATCAAACATTCATTTATAGTAAGTTTATTATAATAAATATACCATTTTATTTGCTCAAAAGTATTCTCATTAAAACTACTTTTAAAGTACTCACAAGCATCCCTTATACGAACATCAATAATAAAATTTAAAGGATTATATAATTCAAAAATTGTATAATCTTTTTTTATCCTTTGGTGAGATACTGAAAACATATCATAATTATTTACCTCATTTAAAAGACAAATAGCATTTTCTGCTATTCCTACAAAATAACTAAAACTATCCCTAATTAAAGGATATTTTTTACCTAATTTATTTACTTGATATTCAAAATAATCAATTTTATTACTCCACAAATTCTTCCAATCATCACGATTTAAACTACTTTTATTTTTAATACCTAATGTTTTATTAGAAAAATAGATGATATCATCTAATTTAATCTTTCTATCACTACTATAAAATACTTTAAGTAATATATAAGCTTCACCATTTACAAACGTTAAAATTTGATTATTAATATTAGGTATTATTTGATGACAATAAATATTGTTGTTTATTAAAATATTACTTACTTCATAAATATCATTTACTTCTTCAATATTTCTTCTATATAACATAAAATAATATAAACTATCACCAACTGTAAATTTATAATACAAATCATTTTGGTGAATATCTTCAAAATTTAAATGGTAATAATAATTAATGACATTTTTCATCTATCCACCCCACTAAAATTTATGTCAAAAATAGGTATTTTATACCTATAAATAGTCTTTTATTATGATTAACTAGGTTATAGTTCACACTTTTTTAGGTTTATGGAATATGCTATTAATGAATATAAATGAAGGGGTGGATTATATGTGTAATAATAATGATAACAACTCTCAATGTATTAGTGAAATCCTTTCTGTTATAAGTATTCTACAACAAAATGCTAATTGTGCTGAAAGTTGTTTAGATACTTGTGATAGAGGTTTCTTAGGTTGTTCAACTAGCACATTCTACTGTAACACAAGACCAGTAATGTTATATACTTGTGGTGGTAATGGAACAGCTTGGAGTATGCCAACTACTAGGGAAGTAGTAGATTGTTCAGCTGTGGGTGCAACATGCTCAAATGTTTTTAGGGTAGAAAAAATAGATGGTAATTGTGCAACATTTAGAGTTTTAGCTGCTAATCCTGATATCGCAACTGAACCTAATATACCTTATGTAGCAACTAATTCTTTCTTTACAATGAATCTAAATTGTGTATGTGCTCTTAGATGTTTAAACGATACATATGTAGAATGTATATAAGAAGAAGCGATTCTTCTTTTTTTATACCAAAAAACCTATCCATTAAATAGGTTTTTTACTACTAATCTTTATATTTAATATCTAAAATATCACTAATAGGAATAAGTTCATTATCAATTGTAATTAAATCAAAATCATTTTTACCTATTATTTTTTTAGTAACTTCGCCATCCTTTTTTTTAATCACAACATCAGCTTTATATATATATCGATTAGAATTAAAGATATCATTAATTTTTTGTTTAATATTTACTTCTTCTTTTTCTTTTTTTACCTCTTCTTTTTCAGTAGAATAGTATACTTTTTTATTATTATCTAAATTTTTATCTATTTTATTTTCATAAACTTTAGGTAATTTTTTATCCATCAATAAAACCTCCTAGTTAATAATAATCATTTACTAAGAGATTTATGCCAATTAATATAACCATATATAGAATTTATAAGATAAAATATCCACATCAATAAAACAGGTAAATTATTAATTAAACTAACAGTTAATACTACCCACAATATAACATTAAAAGTATTACTCATAATCCAAATAGGCCACTGTTCAATATACTTGTTTGAAAGTAGGTATATTCCTATACATCCAAACAAGGATGCTAGAATATCTAAAGTAGTAAGTATATTACTAGAGGTTATAAAATTTGTAAAACCTACTATAAAAACTACTACGATTAATATATTATACAAAGTTTTGTTTTTTAAGGTATTTATCTTATCATTATTACTCCAATAATAATATCCATATATTAAGATAGGAAGACTATAAAACAAATTATATATACATCCTACATATATCTTTTGGGTATAAAGTAATAATCCATACAAAGTAACATTTATAATTCCAAAAAAATAACCTAAACGAGATTTTTTCGCAATTAGATAAGTATATAAAATACCACATAACGAAATAACCACTGAAATTAAACTACTTTTAAAATAAATAGATCCTATTAAAACTATTAATAAACATATAAATACTTTCATAAACACCTTCTTTAAAACATCTTTATAATCATAACTAAAACATTTGATAAAGCAAGCCCATTTATAACAGAATAAGTAACATTAGAAAACCTTTTAAGTAAGTAATTCATAAGTAAAACAGAACCTATTATTCCTATAAAATCACCTATTAAAATAGGTATTAATATATTTATATTGATCACCAAATGATTTAAATTTGTAAGATCACTTATTGTATAAATAAACTTATCATAAACTCCTAAAATCATCATCAGAAAAGTTCCACTAAGACCTGGTATAACCATTGAAAAAGCATCAATTATCCCAACTAAAATAAGTTTTAAAGGACTATTTAATACTACTTGGTTACTATCTATAAAAAGAAGTGATAAACCTAGTATAAAAGATATAAAAAAATATTTTTGATTATTTATTTTTATCTGTTTTAAAATTAAGATAATAAAAATAACCATAGTTATAAAGTAATAATTATCAAACAGATATAAAACTAATTTACTAGTATATACTAAAGCTATTAAAACTCCTATTAAAATAGGAAATAAAAATTTAAAATTATTTTTTACATCATTAAAAAAATATCTAATAGCGATAATACTTTTTTCATATATTCCTAAACTTATAGCTAAAAAAGAACCACTTATTCCAGGTAGTATTTTAGCTACACCTACAAAAAATCCTTTTATAAACAAGATAATAACATCTTTCATATAAAAATATATGATTAGATGTTATTCAAATATTCAATTCCACTTTTTAAAATTGTTTTGATGTAATCATTAGCTAGTCGATAATAAACGATTTTTCCTTTTTTAGTCGTTTTAACTATTTTACTTTGACGTAATGTTTTAAGTTGATGAGATATAGCTGATTGACTCATATTTAAAACATAAGCAATATCGTTAACACACATCTCAGCATTTAATAAAACATCTAAAATTCTAAGTCTAGTTACATCACCAAATATTTTATAAATTTCACTTAAATCATATAAAGTATCTATCAAAGCAAGTCTTTTACTTACCTGACTTACAATACTTGGATGTATTATATTATTTTCCATACAGTCACCTTACTTTATATCAATTATAAAGTTATAATTAAAATATGTCAATAAGTAATAATTTCTAAATTAGTTTTTACTTTATTTTTATCTTTATTTTTAACTACAACTTTTTTATAATCACCATCAGATATATATCTATTTTTTTCTAAAATATCAAAGTTCATTTTTATATCAAAATCTTTTCCATTGTTATCGTAAGCTCTAATTCTTTTAATAAAGGACTTATCAAAATCTTTATTAAAAGGTGATAAATCACTTTCCCAACCTACTCTTAAAGTAGCTTTAGTAACGTAGTTTTTTTTATAATTACCTTTTAAAATTTTAGAAAAATTTTGATGATCTTTACTATATGGAGATCCATAAGGAAGAGCTACAATATTTACGTATTTATCTGTATATTTACTAAGTAAATCATACATCATTCCTACTTCTTTTTCTGTTTGTTTAACAGTTAAATTACTAATATCTAAATGATTATAAGTATGATTTCCAATATCATAACCATGAGTAATTAAATAATCGATAACTTTAGAATTATCATCTTGATTAAAAAGAGTTGAATTTATAAAAAAAGTAGCTGTTACATTAAAATCAGGATACTTTTTTTTAAAGCTTTCTAATATTCCTAAAGCTGAATTAGGATCAAGTTTTCCATTTTCAAATCTAACGTTATTACTAAGACCATCATCAAAAGTTAAAACAATAGGACTTTTACCTAAATCAGTTTTTATAATCCCATCGATATAATCATCTAACCTAATCATTTGATAATTATTTTGGTAGTAAAACTCTAAATCCTCTTTAAAAGCTTTAACTGTTCTTTGATAACCATCCTTATCAACATTACCTCCGATATAATTACTTTTGCCATTAACAATACCATGATACATCATAACAGGAATATTCCCTAGTTCATTTACTTTATAATCACTATAATTGATACTTTTAATGTTTTCCTTTACTTTTTTTATATCACTATTTTTAATAGGAACATCTTCTTTTTTAAAAAGTATAAAACTTCCTAATAAAAAAAAGATTATAATTAAAGGTATAAATACTTTTTTCATTTTATCACCTTTTTTATTATAACCATTTTTTATTTTACTATCCATGCATTAGGTAACCAACGTTCACCTGTCTCACCATAACCACATGGTCTATTATAAAGCTTACCATCAATAGCTAAAGTAGAAGAAGCTCCTCCATCTAAATTAGTTGCATTATGAGCTTTATAGCGAAGTAAAATCTTCGTCATCTCAACCATATCAATACCAATACTATAACCAGGTTGACGTCCATCAATTATAATAAACAAAACAATTCCATCTTTTCTTTGAGCTAAAACAGTTCTTGGCGCAATCCCATATCCTCCATTACCACTTATGTATGAAGCTTTACCATTGACAATTAAGAAAGGACCAAATTGTACCCCATCACGCATACCATCAGCTATTGCTTCACTAGCGCTTTTACGAGTTAAAACTAAAACATTATCCTTATTAAATCCAGCAATTCCTCCCCCCCAATTATTAGGGTGTCCATTCCATAGTAACTTACCATCTTGGATAACAACTCCTGTAGGATCGCCTCCATTACCAACTTCATTTTTATCCACAAATCCACTTGCATTAATAGCTACTTTAGCGTTATTTTCTTTAGCTATATCTACTAACAGTTGTCCTTGACTACCCAAGTATTTAGACGAAGCTAAACTAACTCTAGATGGATCATATATAACTACCATATTACCTTTATAACCATTACCACTTAAAGGAATGATTTTATATAAATCGTTTTTATCACGTTTTAATATTTGTTCTTCATATACTGATTCATAGGTCAAAGGAGTATCGTTATTAAACACAATATCATCTGCATTAGTATCTTCATCTGCTTCTTTAATATAGTTTTTACTTAAAACATTTTCAATTGTTTTATCAGAATAAAATATATGAGCTAAATATTTGTGATTCATAGTTGACATCGCTGTAGTTACTAAAAGATTTCTAAAGTAACTAATAGGACCATAAGTTAGAAAAAGACCTATAAAAGCAAGAGTATCTAAAACAATAAAAGTTATAAAAGTTTTTTTAGGCCACTTTTTTTTCACTTAAATCACCTACCTATTTTGTATGGACTAGAAATAGTCCCATTACCTTCTAAAACCTTCAAATTAATATCTAAATATAAACTTGGTCTTATATTTTTACTACTTGTGATAAGATCTGCAAAAATAGTACCATTTTCTTTGATTGTATATACTGTTTGTTCAAAATCATTAAATGGCGTTAAAGTAAAGTAGTTATCACTTTCATTTATAAATAAATCACCTACATGTAACAAGCCAATATAACTAGATACTTTACTTTTATAAACATTTTTATAATCATATTTACTATCTGAATTATAACTACCAGTATACCAAACACCTTTTACTAAATAATCCTTATTTTTTAAACTATTATAAAAATCATTATTCAAATAATAACCAATATTATCATAACTTACAGGATCATAATTAACATCATAGTTTGAATAACTCATTTCCTTTTTAGGAATTACATCACTCATTACCACTTTTAACCTTTTACTATCCTTACTCATAGCTTTAAAAGTATAACCACTATAATTAATATATGATCCAACAAACACATCCTTTAAAGTTTTTACGTTAACATCTTCTACTTTATAAGGAGTTTGTTTTTTACCATTACCACTTATTAGTTTTAAACCACTTTTCAAAGTAATAGTAGGTCTTATCCCTAAAGTTTGATAAACCCCATTATTAACAGAATTATTATTAAGCATACCTTTATCATCAATATACCAAACTTTATTGTCTGTACTACTATTTATAGTATAAAAATTAGTTTGATTATTTAGATAACTATTACTTCCTTTAGCTTCTTCATACTCTTCAAGAGAAAGTAGACCAATTAACATATTTTTTTTATTTTCACATTTAATATCTTTTTTAATACTATCTATACAATAACTATCTGAAACTAGATATTCTTTATTTAAAACACTTTCTAAAATACCTGTATTTTTACCATTTTTATTTAACCAATTATAGATATAAGATTTGGTAAAATCATCTGTTTTATATCCCCAAACTAAAGAAGACAGATTATCATTACTAATTAGTTTGATTTGTCCATTATTAATAGACAAAATTCGCCACAATATTCCAGAAAACTCTAAGTAGTTATCAACATCATTTCCTTTAAACACATATTTATCATCAATATGATATAGTCCATCATCTTTAGTAGTTATATTTTTTTCTAAAGTTATTTGTTTATCTAAAGATAATTTTTCGACTTGTTTAGGATTTTCTATACGATAATAATGAACTAAACGATAGGTATAAATACCTACCAAAGACAAAAGAAAAACACAACTAACAGCTATAAAAACAATACTTTTTTTTACTCTTCGATTAATATGTCACCAGTCATTTCTTTAGGTACTTCTAAATTTAAAAGTTTAAGCATTGTAGGAGCTATATCAGCTAGTTTTCCATCTTTTAATTTATAGTTTTCCTTACAAACAATGAAAGGAACTTTACTAGTCGAATGGCTAGTTATGACATTGTCATTATCATCTAACATATAATCACAGTTACCATGATCAGCAGTTACAATTAAAATTCCATCTAAAGATTTAATTTTATTGTATATTTTTCCTAAACATTCATCTAATACTTCGACAGCTTTAATACTAGCTTCCATGTTACCAGTATGACCTACCATATCCCCATTCGCATAATTTAATATAATAACATCATATGAAGCCATTTTTTCTAAAAGAGTATCAGTAATAAGGTAAGCACTCATTTCTGGTTTTAAATCATAGGTAGCTACTTTAGGAGAAGGGATTAAAATACTATCACAGTCGATTTTTTCTCCTAAACCTCCATTAAAATAATATGTAACATGAGCATACTTTTCAGTTTCAGCTATTCGTAGTTGGTTCAAACCCTTTTTTTTAATATATTCACCAAATGTATTTTCTAACGTGTCATATCTAAAAGCTGGTTTTGATATTACTTCTTCACTAACAGGAAAAAAGGTAGTAAGTTTTAAATTAGGAATAAAATCTCTTTCAAATTCCTTAAAATTAGGATTAGTAAAAACTTGAAACAATTCCCTTAAACGATCAGGTCTAAAGTTAAAAACAATCAATCCATCATTTTCATTTACCATACCAGATTCATCGATTATTGAAGGAACTATAAATTCATCAGTAATGTTATTTTTATAGTTATCTTCTATAGCTTCTTTATAGTTACTATAATGATTACCTATATTATTACAAATAGCGTCATAAGCTTTTTTAATACGTTGCCATCTATTGTCACGATCCATAGCGTAATATCTACCAGATATAGTAGCTATTTTTCCAAAACCTACTTCGTTTATTTTGTTTTGAAGAATATCAAAATATTTTAATGATGAATTAGGTAATGTATCTCTTCCATCAGTAAATATATGATAGTAAACTTTATTTATATTATTATCTTTTATCATATCAATTAAAGCTAGTAATTGATTGATATGACTATGAATACCTCCATCACTTAAAAGACCAAAAACATGAAGAGTACTCTTATTATTTTTGACATGATTAAAAACTTCTAAAATATTTTCATTTTGAAAAAACTCTTTATTTTTGATTTTGTTGTTTATTAGTTCTAAGGGTTGGTAGACAATTCTTCCTGCTCCTATATTCATATGACCTACTTCACTATTACCCATTTGTCCTTCAGGTAGACCAACTAAACTACCACTAGCTTCTAAAAGACTATGAGGGTATTTATTCCATAACTCATCAAAATTAGGAGTAGAGGCTTGAAGAAAAGCATTACCATGAATTTCCTTTCTCATCCCAACACCATCTAATATACATAATAATAATGGTTTCATCTAATCACGTATAATCTAATTAGTAATTTTATTAATCACTATTTAGATTCTCCTTTCTATAATATTTCATCTTCTCCTAGTTTATTTTATCACAAAATATAGATTTTGAAAATGTTATATAGTAAAACTGGTAAAATTTAATTTACCAGTTTATCTATAAACTATTCGTTCGTTAACATATACAAAGCTAATTAACTTAATATTTTTACAATTGCTTCCATCAATTTATTTTGTATAGTATTAAGTTCTTCATCAGTTAATTTGTCGTATTTAACTGAATTACTAGTATCAATATCCATAGTAGCACCTTGGCTAGTATTATCATCTAAGTTAATTGTAATATCACCAATAGCTACACCACCAAAGCTAAGAGATGCTTTGATACTTCCTTTAGTACTATACTTATGATTTTCTACTTTCTTAGTATCAGTACTAACTGTCATATCAAATTTAGCCCCTTCGATATTTAAGTTACAAGTAGCAGTTATTTTACTGTCATCTTGTTTAATATCGATAGTTCCTAAACTCTTATTACTACTATCAAATATTTCTAGTTTAGTATTATTTTTTTCTTTAACAATATTTAGGCTAGATTGTAGTTTATCATCAGTATATAAACTCATAACTGATTTACTACCTTCAACAAAACTTAGTTTAACAGCTTCATCAGAACTAACAACCAAATCAGAAGCTACTACATCGTTCATTAAACCTTTACTATAAACACTATAACTAAATTCTTTAGCATCGATATCATCTTCTTTAACTTCTAGTTTAGCAAAGTCACTATAGAAAGATGTTATAATTTCATTAGCACGTTTATCTTTTTTAATGTCATTTAAAACATTGTTCATAAAACTTACTAATTGTTTAGTATCAGCTTTAAATGTAGTTTTTTTAACATTAATTTCTTTTTCATCAATAGTTATTTTACTTTTAGTTTTACTTACATATTCATCTGTCATGTTGTTTATAAAACTACTTTTAACTACATCATATAAGTAATCTACATCATCTGGTTTTAAGTTGTCATTCGTTGATTTTAGTTCATCTAATTCGATATATTTATCAAATATTTGATCTAAAAATACATATTGGTTTTTACCATTTAGATAATAATTTAAACTCATAGCGTCTTTATTATCAACACTTGGAGTTAATGACAAATAAAACTTACCATCTAGATACTTAATATCATATTTGATTTGTAGTTTATTAAGGACATCTACAATTTGTTTGATTGCTTCATATTGGTCACCTAGCATATCTTTAGTAAGCATTTTAGAACTTACATTAAAACTTACACTACCATTATTAGTTACTCCTTTAGTTGTATCAATATCTATTTTTTCATCGTTCACGAAAGTAAGAGAATTTGTTAGTTGATTAATACCTTTTTCAAATAGATTTTTTGGTCTTGAATTTATAAATACAAATATCCCAAATACAACAACTAATATAACTAATATACAAATAACACCTACAAGAAATCCTTTCTTACTACCTTTTGGTTTTCTTTCTACTATAGTAGTATCTTTTGTTTCATTATTAGTCACATTGTTTTCACTATCCACCCTATCACTCCTTTCATGCTAATTATACCACTTATTAAATAATATGTCTATTTAATAATAATTATAAATTTTAAATATTAAAAAAGCATTCTAATAAATAGAATACTTAGATATTAAACATATTATCAATAGCTATAACACCATCATAATAATTGTTCATAATTTCAATACAGAATTTAATTTTATTTTTATTTATTGTTTTATTATTCTTATATTCTTTTATTATACCATCAAGTAATTTATCATAATAAAATGTAATAGAACCATATTTTGACTGAACTAAAATATCAACTAAATCATTTACCTTTTCTTTAATATCTTCTTCAAAAGCTGATAGTAAATAATCATTTATATTTACTATTTGTCCATCTATTTCAAGTTCACTATCAAGTATAGAAGATAGTTTTTTTTGTAAAGGTAGTTGTTCATTTTTTATATCATTGATTAGATATTCTTTATATTGTAAGGTTTTTAAAACAGTATATTTAGAAAGTTCTTTTTCTTTATCATCTGTATTTTTAGGTATTAGCTTGCCAACTACAAAATCTTTATCTTCTGTTTTATTAAACTCTACAATTTCCTCACTAGCAATATCGATTAAAACCCAATATCTAGCTTTAATATGTTCATCTTTACTCCAAACGTTTTCTTTATCCTCTGTAAGCATTACACTAACATATAACTTATCATTTTCTACCCTTAACATAGGATATAATGGGATATAATTTTCTAATCCTCTTTTTATTTTTTCTTGATTAGTAATATTTAAATATTTGTCTAAATTTAACTTATTCACAATATCTCTCCTTTACTTTGTTTCTAGCACTATATAAAAAGTATTTTATATTAGCTTCTTTAGTATTCATTTTCTTACTAATTTCTTTTATTGAAAGGTCATTAAAATAGTAGAGTTTAAAAGCTAATTTTTCATTGCTTGTTAAAGATAGATTATCTAGATTATCTATAATTTCTTTATAGATAATTTTATCTAACATTTCAACTTCCATACCAATTTCAAAGTTGTCATCAATTGATTTATTATTTTTATCTTTGATATAGTTTTTAGCTTTAGTGCACCATAAATTATAAGCAATTTTCCATATTAAATTTTCAACTTTTTCAATTTTGACATTTTTACTAAAGTATTCAAATATAGCTAGAAAAACACTATTAGTTAAATCTTCTGCATCTTCTTTATGGTGAGTTTTTTTAATA